>JAKBCG010000034.1 GCA_021808035.1 Pseudomonadota bacterium | reverse complement strand
ACCAGCAAGCGGCCCCAACCGATCCGACAAGCCCCAGCGCGTGACCATGTTGCGGGCCAGTTCCGTTGCGCGCTCGATGTCGTTCGACGCGCCGGTGGTGACCGCATCCCGCCCGAACACCAGCTCCTCGGCCACGCGGCCGCCGAACAGGGTCGCGATCTTGCTCTCGAGCTGCCGCTTGCTGGTGCTGTAGCGGTCGGTCTCCGGCAGGAACATCGTGACGCCGAGCGCCCGTCCACGCGGAATGATCGTCACCTTGTAGACCGGGTCGTGCTCGGGAACGCTGAGTCCGACGATCGCATGACCCGCCTCGTGGTAGGCGGTGTTGCGCTTCTCGTCCTCGGTCATCACCATCGAGCGCCGCTCCGCGCCCATCATGATCTTGTCCTTCGCGCGCTCGAACTCCTCCATCGTGACCGCACGCTTGTTGCTGCGCGCGGCGAACAGCGCCGCCTCGTTCACCAGGTTCGCGAGATCCGCGCCCGAGAAGCCCGGCGTGCCGCGGGCGATCACCATCGGCTTCACGTTCTCACCGAGCGGCACCTTGCGCATGTGCACCTTGAGGATCTGTTCCCGGCCGCGCACGTCGGGCAGCGGGACGACGACCTGCCGGTCGAAGCGGCCCGGCCGCAGCAGTGCCGGATCCAGCACGTCCGGCCGGTTCGTCGCGGCGATCACGATGATCCCTTCGTTGCCTTCGAACCCGTCCATTTCGACGAGCAGCTGGTTCAGGGTCTGTTCGCGCTCGTCGTGGCCGCCGCCGAGGCCGGCGCCGCGGTGCCGGCCGACCGCATCGATCTCATCGATGAAGATGATGCATGGCGCGTGCTTCTTGGCTTGTTCGAACATGTCGCGCACCCTGGATGCGCCGACGCCGACGAACATCTCGACGAAGTCCGAGCCCGAGATCGTGAAGAACGGGACCTTGGCCTCCCCGGCGATCGCGCGCGCGAGCAGGGTCTTGCCGGTGCCCGGCGACCCGACCATCAGCACGCCCTTCGGGATCTTGCCGCCGAGCTTCTGGAACTTGCCGGGATCCTTCAGGAAGTCGACGATCTCGACGACCTCCTGCTTCGCTTCCTCGACGCCCGCGACGTCGGCGAAGGTCACGTTGACCTGATCCTCGCCGAGCAGCCGCGCGCGGCTCTTGCCGAACGACATCGCCCCGCGTCCCCCGGACGAACCTTGCATCTGGCGCATGAAGTACGCCCAGAAGCCGATCAGCAGCAGGATCGGGAACGCCGAGATCGCGAGCTGCGCGAGCATGGACTGCTGTTTCGGCGGTTGACCGCGGAATTTCACGCCCTGGGACTCGAGCAGACCGAGGAGCGCTGCGTTGTTGGTCGACGGATCGTAGGTCACGAAGGGCTCGCCGGAACGGCGCTTGCCCTCGATCACCTCGCCACGGATCGTGACCGACTGCACGTTGTTGCTCTTCACGTCGGTGAGGAACTGCGAATAGTCGATCGTCGCCGGGGCTCCCGAGTGCACCCCGAACTGGCTGAAGATCACCAGCAGGATGACGGCGAGGAATACCCAGAGCAGGATCTGTTTGGTCAAATCGTTCAAGTGTCACCCTCGCGACGCGGTACCCGGTACGACCCCTCGGCCGACCGAACGTTCAGAAAACGACGTTACACCATCCGAAACTGGCGCGCCAACAGGTAGATCTCGGAACTGCGGGCGCGCGAGGCCTTGGGCTTCGACGTGACGACCCGGGCGAATCCCCGCCGCAGCTCCCGCATCAGCGTCTCGAACCCCTCTCCTTGGAACACCTTCACCAGCAGGTCGCCGCCGGGCGCCAGCACCCGCTGCGCGAAATCCACGGCCAATTCCGCCAATGCGATCGAACGCGGTTGATCCACCGCGTCGATTCCGGACATGTTGGGGGCCATGTCGGACAAAACAAGGTCCACCCGCGTTGTTCCGAGATGCTCGAGGATCCCCCCGAGGACGGACTCCTCGCGAAAGTCCCCCTGGATGAACACGACGCCGGGAATCGCGTCCATCGGCAGGATGTCGGTTGCGACCAGCCGCCCGGAGGCCCCGATGATCTTCGCGGCGTACTGGCTCCAGCCGCCGGGAGCCGCGCCGAGATCGACGCAGCCCATCCCCGGCCGCAGCAGCCGCTCGCGGCGCTGGATCTCCTCGAGCTTGAACACCGCGCGCGAACGCCAGCCCTCGCGTTGGGCGCGTTTCACGTACTCGTCGCTCGCGTGCTCGGCCAGCCAGCGAGCGCTGCTCTTGCTCCGTTTCGCCATCGCCCTCGTCCTGGATGTCCTTATACTGCGCGGATGAGCCTCACCGAACGTCAGCGCAAACACCTGCGCCGCCTCGCCCATCCGCTCGCGCCGGTCGTGATCGTGGGCACTGCGGGTCCGAGCGACGCGGTCGCGAAGGAACTCGACCGCGCGCTCACCGACCACGAACTCGTCAAGGTCAGCGTACGGCTTGGCGACCGCACGCGCCGCGACGCGGCGCTGCAGGATCTCGCCTCGCGGACCGGGAGCGAGTTGGTGCAGCGCATCGGCAACATCGGCGTGTTCTATCGCCGGCGCGCCGGTCTAGCGAAGATCGTCGTTCCAGACGAGTAGCAGACCGGCCGCACAGGCCGCGGCATAGACGATCGCCGCGATGCCATGCCACGCGCCGAAGGTGAGTCCATAGGCGAGATGGTGCACCCGCGCCGCTTCCATCCGCGGGCGCAGCACCCACTCGTTGACGCACAGCAGGGCTGCGGCGAGATACAGCCAGTGGAACCGCGCGCGACCGGGCAACGTGAGCGCGAAGCCGGCGACCGCGACGCACAAATAGGTTTCGATCCGGAACATCCGGCCCGCGAGCAAGCCGGCCAGCGCGCGGTCCGGCTGGGTGAAGAACAGCGTGGGCGCGACCCATGCCGCGAGTGACCACATCCCGCCGAGCGTGAAGACCAGCAGCACCCGCAGAAGGTTGCGTGCCCGGCTCACACGTAGCGCACCGACACGATCTCGTAGCTGCGCGTGCCACCGGGGGTCGTCACGTCGACGACGTCGCCCTCGGTCTTGCCGATCAACGCACGCGCGATCGGCGAGGACACCGACAGGAGCCCATGCTTGATGTCCGCCTCGTCGTCGCCCACCAGCTGATAGCGCACCGGCACGCCGCCGCCCTCGGCCTCGAGCTCGACCGTCGCGCCGAACACCACCCGCCCGGACGCGGGGAGCGTGGTCACGTCGATGATCTCGGCATTCGAGAGCCGATGTTCGATGTCCTGGATCCGGCCCTCGATGAAGCTCTGCTGTTCACGCGCCGCGTGGTATTCGGCGTTTTCGCTGAGATCGCCGTGCGAGCGGGCCTCCGCGATCGCCTTGATCACGGCGGGACGGTCCACGGTCTTCAGCCGCTTGAGTTCCTCGCGCAGCCGGTTCGCGCCGCGCAACGTCATCGGGGTTCGCTTCACGCGCGCAATTCCTTGTGCAGATCCTGTAGCCGGTGGACCGCGATGTCGCCGAGGTGGTCGAGCGCGTCGCAGGTCGCCCGGGCCGCGGCGACCGTCGTGTAGTAGGTCACCCGGCGCGCGACGGCCTCCCGGCGGATCGAGCGCGACTCGCGCACGGCCTGCTTGCCCTCGGTCGTGTTCACGATCAATGCGATCTCGTCATTCTTGATCATGTCGACGACGTGCGGGCGCCCTTCGCGGACCTTGTTGACCCGGCGGCAGATGATGCCAGAGTCGAGCAGCGCCTGCGCGGTCCCGCCGGTCGCGGCGATCTCGAAGCCGCGGTCGATCAGCATCCGCGCGAGTTCGACGGCCGCCGGCTTGTCGCGGTCGCGCACGCTGATGAAGCACAGGCCGCGTGTCGGCAGCACCACGCCCGAAGCGGCCTGGGCCTTCGCGTAGGCCTCGCCGAAGGACTCCCCGGTTCCCATGACCTCGCCGGTCGATTTCATCTCCGGGCCGAGGATCGGATCGGCGTCCGGAAACTTCACGAACGGGAACACCGATTCCTTGACCGAGAAGAAGCCGGGGATGCGCTCCTCGGTCCGCCCCTGCGCGAGCAAGGATCGGCCGGTCATCACCCGCGCCGCGATCTTCGCGAGCGGCACGCCGGTCGCCTTCGACACGAACGGCACGGTGCGCGAGGCCCGCGGATTGACCTCGAGGATGTAGATCACGCCGCCCTGGATCGCGAACTGGATGTTCATCAGGCCGATCACGCCCAGCGCTTTCGCGAGCTTGCGCGTCTGGTCACGCAACTCCGCCTGGATCTCGGCGGACAGGCCGTTCGGCGGCAGCGAGCAGCTCGAGTCGCCGGAGTGGACCCCGGCCTGCTCGATGTGCTCCATGATTCCGCCGATCAGCACGGTCTCGCCGTCGCTGACCGCATCGACGTCGACCTCGACCGCGAGGTCGAGGAAGCGGTCGATCAGCACCGGGCTCGAATTGGAGACCTTCACCGCGTCGGTGATGTACTGGCGCAGATCGTCCTCGTTGAACACGATCTCCATCGCGCGCCCGCCGAGCACGTAGCTCGGCCGCACCACGAGCGGGAAGCCGACCTCGCGGGCCATCTGCACCGCCTGCTCCTCGTTGCGCGCGGTCGCGTTGGCCGGCTGCTTCAGCTTGAGCTGCGTGACGAGCTTCTGGAACCGTTCGCGGTCCTCCGCGACGTCGATGCTGTCGGGGCTCGTGCCGATGATCGGACCACCGGCCGCGGCGATCGCGCGCGACAGCTTCAGCGGCGTCTGGCCGCCGTACTGCACGATGACGCCCTCGGGCTTCTCCTTCTCGATGATCTCCATCACGTCTTCGAACGTCAGCGGCTCGAAGTACAGGCGGTCCGAGGTGTCGTAGTCGGTCGACACGGTCTCGGGGTTGCAGTTGACCATGATCGTCTCGAACCCGTCCTCGCGCAGCGCGATCGCGGCGTGCACGCAGCAGTAGTCGAACTCGATTCCCTGGCCGATGCGGTTCGGGCCGCCGCCGAGGATCACGATCTTGCGCCGATCGGTCGGGTTCGCCTCGCATTCCTCTTCGTAGGTCGAGTAGAGATACGCGGTCGAGGTCGCGAACTCGCCGGCGCAGGTGTCCACCCGCTTGTAGACCGGGTGGATCCCGAGCTTGCGGCGCCGGGCACGCACCGCGGCGGCGTCGCGGTCGACCAGCGCCGCGATCCTCGCATCGGAGAAACCCTTGCGTTTCAGCTCCCTGAGGCGGGCGGCGTCGAGCGAGTCGACCCCCCCCTCGCGCAGTCTCGTCTCCTCGCGCAGGAGATCCTCGATCTGGGCGAGGAACCACGGGTCGATGCCGGTCGTCTCGTAGACCTGGGTCCGCGACCACCCCGCCCGAAAAGCGTCGGCGACGTACAGGAGGCGGCTCGGACCCGGCCAGCGCAGCTCATAGGCGAGCTGCGTCCCGGCTTCCTCTGATAGCGGTTGCCGGACCTGTTCGTCGAAGCCGTCGTGCCCGGTCTCCAGGCTGCGCAGCGCCTTCTGAATCGACTCCTGGAAGGTCCGGCCGATCGCCATCGCCTCGCCGACCGACTTCATCTGCGTCGTCAAGCGCGTGTTCGAGCCCGGAAACTTCTCGAACGTGAATCGCGGGATCTTCGTGACGACGTAGTCGATCGCCGGCTCGAACGACGCCGGCGTCGCGCCGCCGGTGATCTCATTGCGCAATTCGTCGAGCGTGTACCCGACCGCGAGTTTCGCGGCGATCTTCGCGATCGGAAAGCCGGTCGCCTTCGACGCGAGCGCCGAGGAGCGCGAGACCCGCGGATTCATCTCGATGACGAGCACCCGCCCGTCGTCGGGGTTGACCGCGAACTGCACATTGGAACCGCCCGTGTCGACGCCGATCTTGCGCAGCACCGCGATCGACGCATCGCGCAGCCGCTGGGCTTCCTTGTCGGTGAGCGTCTGCGCGGGCGCGACCGTGATCGAGTCGCCCGTATGGACCCCCATCGGGTCGAGGTTCTCGATCGAGCAGATGATGATGCAATTGTCGTTGCGGTCGCGGACGACCTCCATTTCGTACTCTTTCCAGCCGAGCACCGACTCCTCGAGCAGCACCTCGTTGGTGGGCGAAGCGTCGAGTCCGCGCGCGACGATCGTCTCGAATTCCTCGCGGTTGTAGGCGATGCCGCCGCCGCTGCCACCGAGGGTGAACGACGGGCGGATCACGGTCGGATAGCCGATCTCGGCCTGCACCGCGAGTGCCTCCTCCATGCTGTGCGCAATGCGTGCCCGCGGGGTCGCGAGGCCGATCTCGGTCATCGCACGACGGAACAGTTCACGATCCTCGGCCATGTCGATCGACCGCTTGGTCGCACCGATCATCTCGACGCCGAACCGCTCGAGCACCCCTTCGCGCGCGAGATCGAGCGCGGTGTTGAGCGCGGTCTGTCCGCCCATGGTCGGCAGCAACGCCGCCGGACGTTCCTTTTCGATGATCCGCGCGATCGTGCGCCAGTTCACCGGCTCGATGTAGACCGAGTCGGCCATCTCCGGGTCGGTCATGATCGTCGCCGGATTCGAGTTCACGAGAATGACTCGAAACCCCTCTTCCCTCAGTGCCTTGCAGGCCTGAGCGCCGGAATAGTCGAACTCGCAGGCCTGGCCGATCACGATCGGCCCGGCGCCGATGATCAGGATGCTGTCGATGTCGCTTCGTTTCGGCACGCGTCAGCTTCCGGCGATCTGCGATTTTGAAACAGATTTCACTTTATAATTATTATGTAATCTATTGATCATTAGATGAATAAAGTGCTCGAATAGCGGGCGCATGTCGTGCGGCCCAGGGCTCGCTTCGGGATGCCCCTGGAAACTGAACGCGGGTCGTTCGGTGTGCTCCATCCCCTGCAGCGAACCGTCGAACAATGACCGGTGCGTCGCGCGCAGCACGCCGGGCAGGGTATTCCCGTCGACCGCGAAACCATGGTTCTGGCTCGAGATGAACACCCGTGCGGACCCGATCTCCTGGACCGGATGATTCGCGCCGTGATGTCCGAACTTCATCTTCACGGTCTTCGCGCCGCAGGCAAGTCCGAGCAACTGATGGCCGAGACAGATGCCGAACAGCGGGACGTCGGTCTGCAGGAGCCGTTGGATCGCCCGGACCGCATAATCGCAAGGCTCGGGATCCCCCGGGCCATTGGATAAGAAAATACCATCAGGATTCATCTCAAGTATTTGATCTGCGGTGGTTTGTGCGGACACAACCGTGACCCGACAGCCATGATCCGCGAGCAATCGGAGGATGTTGCGCTTGATGCCGAAATCGTAGGCGACCACGTGCAGGCGATTCTGCGGCCGCGGCGACCGAGGGTCCGCCCGCCAGATCGCCCCGTCGTTCCACTGGTAACTGCGCCGGGTCGTCACCACCTTCGCGAGATCCATGCCCTTCAAGCCCGGGAACTTGCGGGCCGCACGGATCGCGTCCGCCTCGTCGATGTTGTCCCCGGTCATGATGCATCCGGCCTGGGCGCCCCGCTCGCGCAGCAGCCGGGTGAGCTTGCGCGTGTCGATCTCGGCAATCGCCACGACCTTGGAACGCGTCAGGAATTCACCGAGCGACTCCGTCGCGCGCCAGTTCGAGTGCAGCACCGGAAGATCGCGGATCACGAGTCCAGCCGCGTAGATGGACGAGGACTCGAGGTCCTCGGGCGTGGTGCCGGTATTGCCGACGTGCGGATAGGTCAGGGTGACGATCTGGCGGCAGTAGGACGGGTCGGTGAGGATCTCCTGGTAACCCGTCATTGCGGTGTTGAACACCACTTCGCCGGTCGTATTCCCCCGTGCACCGACGGATACGCCGCGAAAAACGGTGCCATCTTCGAGAGCAAGCACGGCAGGCGTCATCACTCCGGTGTCCTCGCTTCGCGCACGGCACGCGCAGATGTGCAAAGCGGGAGGCGCTCACTCGGAACCGCCTCCCGCTTCCATTGTTTCGACCCTTGGGATACCGGGCGCGAATGATAGCGACGTCGGCCTCGCCTGTCCATGCCCAGCCCCGCTCGCCGGCCGGACCAGCGCGTTCACACGTCGAGCACGTCCTGCATCCGGTACAGTCCCGGCGCTCGTCCGACGATCCAGGCCGCCGCGCGCAGCGCGCCGCGCGCGAAGACCATCCGATCGGTCGCACGATGGGTGAGTTCGATCCGCTCGCCATCCCCCGCGAACAGCACCGTGTGCTCGCCGACGATGTCCCCGCCGCGCACCACCGCGAACCCGATCGCCCCCGGAGGCCGCGGTCCCGGCTCGCCGTGCCGGCCGTACTGCGCGTGTTCGGCGAGACGCCCGCCCCTTGCCGCCGCGATCGCCTCGCCGAGCCGGATCGCGGTCCCGGAGGGCGCATCGCGCTTCGACCGGTGATGGGCTTCGATGATCTCGACGTCGAACGTCGGGCCGAGTCCGCGTGCCGCGAGCGCGGCGAGCCGCTCGAGCAGGTTCACGCCGACGCTCGTGTTCGGTGCGACCAGCACCGCGATCCGCGTCGCCGCCTCGCGCAGCGCCTCCAGGGCGCGCGGCTCGAGCCCGGTCGTGCCGACCACGAGCGGAACGAGCGCCGCCGCGCAGGCGGCCGCATGGTCGGGCACCGCCGCCGCCGCGCTGAAGTCGACCGCCACCGACGCGCCGGCGAGCGACGCGGCCACATCGGCGCTCACCGGGGTGCCGCACGGCGGCCCGTCGAGCACCGCATCGCCGCCGAGGCGGGCACTGGCGGCGGACGCGACCGCGCCCGCGACCACGAAATCGTCGGACTCGCGCACGGCCCGCAGCACCGCCTGGCCCATGCGACCGGTCACGCCGAACACGGTCAGTGCGCGCATCGCCTGCGCCTAGTGAAGCGCGCCGGTGAAGAACTTCTTCACGCCGTCGAAGAACGATTTCTCGCGCGGCTTCTGACTGCCGTGCTGCAGCGAAGCCTCGAAGCGCCGCAACAGGTCCTTCTGCTCGTGGTTCAGGTCGACCGGCGTCTCGATGACCACGCGGCAATACAGGTCCCCGGTCGCCCCGCCGCGCACCGGGGTCACCCCCTTCGAGCGCAGTCGGAACACGCGTCCGGACTGCGTTTCCGCCGGGATCTTCAGCACGACGTCCGCATCGAGCGTCGGCACGCTGACCGATCCGCCAAGCGCCGCCGTCGTGAAGCTGACGGGCACCTCGCAGGACAGGTTGTTGCCGTCGCGCTGGAAGATCGGATGTTCCCGGACCTGGATCTCGACATACAGGTCACCGGCGGGGCCGCCGTTGCGGCCCGCCTCGCCTTCGCCGCTCAAGCGAATCCGGTCGCCGGAATCCACCCCTGCCGGGATCTTCACCGCGAGCGCCTTCTCCTCGCGGACCCGTCCCTGGCCCAAGCAGGTGTCGCAGGGATTCGTGACGATCTTGCCGCGCCCCTTGCAGCGCGGGCACGGCTGCTGGATCGTGAACACCGACTGCTGCACGCGCACCTGACCATGGCCGCCGCAGGTATCGCAGGTCTTCGGCTGCGAGCCCTTGGCCGCGCCGCTACCGCCGCAGCTGCGGCATTCCACGAGCGCCGGCACGCGGATCGTCGTCTCCGCGCCGAACACGGCCTGCTCGAGGTCGAGTTCGAGTTCGTAGCGCAGATCCGCGCCCCGGAAGACCTGCGAGCGGCCCCGCTGGCCGCCGGAGAAGATGTCGCCGAACATCTCGCCGAAGATGTCACCGAAGACGTCGCCCATGCCGCCGAAGCCGCCCGCCCCGCCGCGCCCGGACTGCAAGCCGGCATGGCCGTACTGGTCGTAGGCGGCCCGCTTCTGCGGATCGCAGAGGATCTCGTAGGCCTCCTTCGCTTCCTTGAACCGATGTTCGGCTTGCGGATCGTTGGGATTGCGATCCGGGTGGTATTTCATCGCGAGGCGCCGATAGGCCTTCTTGATCTCGGCCTCGGTCGCGGTCCGCGATACCTCGAGGACTTGATAGTAATCCTGCTTCGCCATCATTCACCCACGAAAACGGCGCCGCCGGCGCAGCAGCGCCGGCGGCTCATGCGGGCCCCGCGTCACGCGGAGCCTCAGGCCTTCTTGCGGTCGTTGTCCTTGACTTCCTCGAACTCGGCGTCGAGCACGTCGTCCTTCTTCGCATCGGAACCGCCCGCGGCGCCGCCGTCCGCGGCCTGCCCGTGACTCTTCTGCAGGATCGAGGCCGATACCTGCTCGAGCGCCTGGGTCTTGCGTTCGATCTCGTCCTGGTCGTCGCCGGCGATCGCGGTCTTCACCGCCGCGATCGCGTCGTTCGCCGAACGCTTCTCGTCCTCGCCGAGTTTGTCGCCGGCCTCGCGGATCGCCTTCTCGACCGCATGCACGGTCGCGTCCGCCTTGTTGCGCGCGCCAACCAGCTCGCGGAATTTCTTGTCCTCCTCGGCGTGCGCTTCGGCGTCCGCGACCATCCGCTTGATCTCGGACTCGGACAAGCCGCTCGAGGCCTTGATCACGATACGCTGTTCCTTGCCGGTCTTCACGTCCTTCGCCGACACGTTCAGGATGCCGTTCGCGTCGATGTCGAAGGTGACTTCGATCTGCGGCATCCCGCGCGGCTGCGGCGGGATGTCGGTGAGGTCGAATCGTCCGAGCGACTTGTTGTCGACGGAACGCTCGCGCTCGCCCTGGAGCACGTGGATCGTGACGCCGGTCTGGTTGTCGTCGGCGGTCGAGAACGTCTGCGTCGCCTTGGTCGGGATCGTCGTGTTCTTCTCGATCACCTTCGTCATCACGCCGCCGAGCGTCTCGATTCCCAGGGACAAGGGCGTCACGTCGAGGAGCAGCACGTCCTTGACGTCGCCGGCGAGCACGCCACCCTGGATCGCCGCGCCGACCGCGACGGCCTCGTCCGGGTTGACGTCCTTGCGCGGCTCCTTGCCGAACAGGTCCTTGACCGCCTTCTGCACGAGCGGCATGCGGGTCTGGCCGCCGACCAGGATCACCTCGCTGATGTCGCCGATCGACAGGCCGGCGTCCTTCAGCGCGGTGCGGCACGGTCCGATGGTCTTCTGCACCAGATCCTCGACCAGGGATTCGAGTTTCGCGCGGGTCAGCTTCAGGTTCAGATGCTTCGGTCCCGCCTGGTCCGCCGTGATGTACGGCAGGTTGATCTCGGTCTGCTGGCTCGAGGACAACTCGATCTTGGCCTTCTCGGCCGCTTCCTTCAGCCGCTGCATCGCGAGCGGATCGCGACGCACGTCGATGCCGCTCTCCTTCTTGAACTCATCGGCGATGTAGTTCACGACGCGCAGGTCGAAGTCCTCGCCGCCGAGGAACGTGTCGCCGTTCGTCGACAGCACCTCGAACTGACGCTCGCCGTCCACCTCGGCGATCTCGATCACCGAGATGTCGAAGGTGCCGCCGCCGAGGTCGTAGACCGCGATCTTGCGATCGCCGGCGGTCTTGTCGAGTCCATAGGCGAGCGCCGCCGCGGTCGGCTCGTTGATGATCCGCTTGACGTTGAGGCCGGCGATCCGGCCGGCGTCCTTGGTCGCCTGGCGCTGCGAATCGTTGAAGTAGGCCGGCACCGTGATCACGGCCTCGGTGACGGTCTCGCCCAGGTAGTCCTCGGCCGTCTTCTTCATCTTCATCAGCACCCGCGCGGAGACTTCGGGCGGCGCCATCTTCTTGCCCTGCACCTCGACCCAGGCGTCGCCGTTGTCGGCCTTGACGACCTTGTAGGACACCATGCTCATGTCCTTCTTCACGACGTCGTCGGTGAACTTGCGGCCGATCAGGCGCTTGACCGCGGCCAGCGTGTTCTGCGGATTGGTGACCGCCTGGCGTTTCGCCGATTGGCCGACGAGCACTTCGCCGTCCTTCGTGAAGGCGACGATCGACGGCGTCGTCCGGTCACCTTCGCTGTTCTCGATGACCTTCGGCTTGCCTGCCTCCATGATCGCGACGCAGGAGTTGGTCGTGCCGAGATCGATGCCAATCAATTTCGCCATGGTATGACCCTCTGAGGAATGCGGATGTCTGCGGCTCTAACTGGGGATTTCGTCGCGCATTTCAATCCACGCGCGTCGATCGGGCGCCCTTTCAGGCGCCCGGCTCGGCACGGCGGCTGACGACGACCCGCGCCGGCCGCAGCAGCCGGCCGTTCAGCGCGTACCCCTTTTGAACGACCTCGAGCACCGTATTTGGCGGTGCCGCATCGCTGTCGCGTGCGACCATCGCTTCGTGCCAGGCGGGGTCGAAGGCCCGACCCGCCGGATCGATGACCTGGATCCCGGCCTTCTCGAACGCTCGATACAGCTGTCGCAGGGTCGCCTGGATCCCTTCGAGATGGGCACCCGCGCCGCCCGCGGCGGCCGCGCTCGTCGCCGCTTCCAATGCGTCGGCGACGGCCACGAGGTCCTGCGCGAATCGCTCCACGGCGAACTTGCGCGCATTGTCGAGTTCGCGCTCGGTCCGTTTGCGGAAGTTCTCGAGTTCGGCGACCGAGCGCAGATACTGGTTCCAGTTCTCCTCGGCCTGCGCCTGGGCGGCGACGAGCGCGGCGTCGGCCGTGGTCGCGGCCGGCGTCGCGGACGGCGAATCGGCCGGAGCCTGCGCCTCGGATTGCTTGGGGTCGTTCACGGTCACCGGTTCCTCGCAGCTGACGTCCCTTGGGATGGGCGCGCCCCCGGGACGGCGCCCTACGCGCCGGACTTGGGGTCTATTTGCGGGAATTCAAGGCGGAGCCGAGGAGCTTCGCGGTCACCTCGACGATCGGGATCACGCGCTCGTAGGCCATCCGGGTCGGACCGATGATCCCGAGCACGCCGATGACGCGGTTGTCCACCCGGTAGGGCGCAGCGACGACGCTGATGTCGTCGAGGATCCGGTAGCCCGACTCCTGGCCGATGAAGATCTGGATCCCCTCGCCATGCAGGCAGCCGTCCAGCAGGCGCAGGATCGCATGCTTCTCGTTGAACGCGTCGAACAGGCCGCGCAGGCGCTCGATGTTCGACAACTCGGCGAAATCCAGCAGGTTCGTCTCGCCGGCGATCACGCACTCGACGTCTTGCGCAGCCGGCTGCTCGAACACCTTCTGCGCCATGTGGATCGCATCGAGCATCATCCGATTCATGTGCTGCTGCGTGTCCTCGAGCTGCGCGACCAGGCGTGAGCGCACCTCCGCGAGCGTCCGCCCGGCGAACGCCTCGTTCAGGTAGGTCGCCGCGCGGCGCAACTCCTCGGCCGAGTACTGCCGATCGAGCTGCACGATCCGGTTCTGCACCTCCCGATCGTTCATCACCATGATCGCGAGCGCCCGACGGTCCGACAACGCGATGAACTCG
>JAKBCG010000033.1 GCA_021808035.1 Pseudomonadota bacterium | reverse complement strand
CGTGCTCGACACGGGTGCGACGCAATCCGGCGTGACCGCGACCGTCGCGTCGATCCTGCACCTGCCGCTCGATCGCACGCCGCCCGTGTTGCTGCGGGGCGTGACCGGCGTCGCGACGGTGCCGACCGTGCGACTCGCTTACCTGGCGATCGGCGACTTGACCGTCGCCGGCGCGATCGTGCCGATCCTGCCCGACGCATTCGGAGGCGCCGACGGGATCCTTGGTACCGCGGGGCTCGCCGACAAACGGATCTTCATCGACTTCCGGCACGATCTCATCACGATCACGTACTCCCATGGACGATTTCGGTCGCGTCATTTCGAGACGCTGCATTTCCAGCCGAACCTGCAGACGCCGATCATCGTCGATGCCCGGGTCGGCGGCGTGCGCACGAAGGCGATCATCGACACCGGCGGCGAGTTGACGATCGCGAACGATGCGTTGCGCGACGCGTTGAGGCATCCCTGGTTCCGTCCGCGGTCGCGGCCCGACAGCATCGAAGGGGCGACGCGCGCGGTGCAGACCGGCGAGATGATCGCGACGCCGGTCATCGACCTCGGGTCGATCCGGATCCGCGATCCGTACATCACCTACTCGAATCTGATGATCTTCGACCATTGGCACCTGCGCCACCGGCCGGCGATCCTGATCGGCATGGATGCGCTCGGCACGCTCGACCAGCTGGTCATCGATTACAAGCGGCATGAGCTCGATCTGCGGCCGCGGACGCCATAGCGGGCCGCTATCCGCGGACGCACGGTCCGGACTATCATCGGACCCACGCCGCCGATGGCGCCGCCCACGTTCACCGGAGCCCTTGCGATGCTGAACAGACCCCTGTTGCCGATCATCGCGACGATACTGATCCTCGGCGCCGGCGTCGGTTTCTACCTCGTCGAGCGGCGGCCACCGCTACCCGCGCCCGCGACCGTCGCGCCGGCGCCGATGCCGGCGGCGACACCCGCACCCGCACCGGCGATCGAGCATCCGGTGCCCGGCACGCCGCCCGCGGCATCCGCAGCCGCGTCGTCGGCACTGCCTGCGCTCGACGCGAGTGACGGAGCGCTGCGTGCGGCGCTCGCGGGCATCGTCGGCGCGGACGCGCTGAAGCGGTTCCTGGTGCCGGAGGATCTCATCCGGCGGATCGTCGTCACGGTCGACAACCTGCCGCGCCGGAAGCTCCCGTACGATCGCTTGCCGGTCACGACGCCGGCGGGCGGCTTCGTCGCGAGCGGCGAGGGTGCGCACGCGACGCTCGATCCGCGCAACTATGCGCGCTATACGCCGATGGTCGACGCGCTGCGCGCGATCGACATGCGTTCGCTCGCGCGGGTTTACTTTCGCTTCTACCCGCTGTTCCAGGACGCCTATCAGGACCTCGGCTATCCGAACGGGTATTTCAACGATCGCCTGGTGACGGTGATCGACCAGTTGCTCGCGACGCCCCAGCCCGCCGGGCCGGTCGATCTCGTGCAGCCGCACGTGCAGTACCATTTCGCGGATCCGGCGCTCGAGGCGTTGTCGGCGGGCCAGAAGATCCTGATCCGGATGGGACCGGACAACGCCGCGGTGGTGAAGTCGAAGCTCGCGGAATTGCGCGCGGCGCTCGTCGCCGCGCCGCCCGCGTCGGTGCATTGACGCCCTGATCGGCGCCGATGCGAGTCGACGGGGTTACGTTTGCGTAATAGGACTGGTCGCCGCGTCGCGCGGCGCGTTGAATGAGCATCACGACAGCAAATCAGAGGAAGCTTACCGCCATGTCCAAGCCAGCTTTCACGGCACGTCGCTCGATCGACCCGGTGCGCGCGACCTGGCGCATCGCGGTGCTGCTCGCGGCAACGGCGACGCTCGGTGCTTGTGTCGTCAGCGAGCCATACAATCCCTATCAGTCGGCCAATCCTTATTCCGGTTCCGGGTATCCGCCGAGCGCGACCGGCTACGATGGGCAGAATCCACAGGCGAACGGACCGGTCGACAACTCCGGCGGCGGGGGTGATTACGGCGGCGGTCAGGTCTATGTCCAGGCGACGATCGCGCCGCCGCCGCTGCCGGTCTACGAGCAGCCGCCCTGTCCGGCCCCCGGCTACCTCTGGACCCCGGGCTATTGGGCGTATGGGCCCGAAGGATACTTCTGGGTGCCGGGCACCTGGGTGTTGCCGCCCGCGGTCGGTTTGCTGTGGACACCGGGTTACTGGGGATGGGGCGGCGGCGTGTTCCTGTTCCACGAGGGATACTGGGGACCCCGGGTGGGTTTCTACGGCGGAATCAATTACGGCGGCGGTTATTTCGGCGCCGGTTTCGTCGGCGGGCGCTGGGACCGCGACCGGTTCGAGTACAACCGGGCGGTCTCGAACGTGAACGTGAACGTGGTTCGCAACACTTATTACAACAACACCGTGATCAACAACACGGTGATCAACAACACCGTCGTGAACCAGCGGGTGAGCTATGTCGGCGGGCCGGGCGGCGTGCGCGCCGCCCCGACGCCCGCGGATCAGATCGCGGCCCGGCAGGCGCGCTTCCGCGGCGCGACCCGCATGCAGCTCGACCAGGTGCGCGCGGCGAGCCGCGACAAAGCCCAGTTCGTGCGCTTCAACGGGGGCCGACCCCCGGTGGCGGCGACCCCGCGTCCGCAGGCGTTCACGTCGCCGCACGCGGTCCCGGCGCGCGGCGCGGTGATACCGCCCCGCAACGGCGGCCCGGCGCCGTACCAGGCGCATCCTGGGCGCAACTATCCCGCGCCGGGTGCGCCGATGCAGCGGTATTACCCGGCGCCGTCCCGGCCCGGCGCGCCGGCAGCGCCGAACTACCGGCCGATTCCGCGTGAGCCAGGCGCGGCGTCGCCGCTCAACTATCCGGGGCGACAGCCGAACCCTCCCGCGTATCAAGCGCGGCCGCCGGCGTATCAAGCGCGGCCACCGGCGTATCAAGCGCGACCGCCGGCGTATCAAGCGCGACCGCCGGCGTATCAAGCGCGGCCACCGGCGTATCAAGCGCGACCGCCGGCGTATCAAGCGCGACCGCCGGCGTATCAGGCGCGACCGCCGGTGTATCAAGCGCGACCGCCGGTGTATCAGGCGCGACCGCCCGCCTATCAACCGCACCCGGCGCCGGAGCGCAAGCCGCCACCCCGCGATCGGCAACCGAGACGGGGGCGCTGAGTCCGGTGTCGACGGCGGCTTGCCGCCGTGATCGCGCGGCGGCAACATCGGTCGATGCCGCGGCGCGTTCCGCGGGCGTCGCGATCGGTTCGAGGGTTTGCGCGAGGGAGGGCAGCGGATGACGAGTCTCGAGATCACCGTGACGGACGCGGTCGCGACCTTGTGTCTGCGTCGCGAGAGCGTCGGCAACGCGATCGACGTCCCGATGATTCGCGGGTTGCACGCGGCGCTCGATCGGATCCAGAAGGGCGACAGCGGCGCCAGGGCGATCGTGCTCACCGGCGGCGGTGACGTGTTCTGCAGCGGGCTCGATCTGCACTCGGTCGATCTGTCGTCGCCGCACGCGCGCCAGCGCGCGCATTTCGAGATGCGCCGCTTCATGGACCCGCTGATCCTGCGGCTCAGCACCTTTCGCTACCCGATCATCGCCGCGGTGAACGGCGCGGCCGTCGGCGCCGGCATGAGCCTCGCCCTTGCAAGCGACATCGTGATCGCGGCCGAGCGCGCGGTCTTTCATCCCTCGTTCGCGCGTCTCGGGATGGTGCCGGACGCGGGGATCACGTTCCACCTCGCGCGCTGCGTCGGCGCGAACCGTTCGCTCGCGGCGTTGCTGCTCGCCGAGAAGATCGACGCGCGGACGGCGCTGCAGTGGGGCCTCGCCTACGAGGTCGCGGCGGATGACCAGGTCGCCGAGCGCGCGCGGGCGATCGCGCGGCAGCTGGCGAACGGGCCGACCGCGGTGATCAGCCAGATCCGCGCGCTGCATGCGATCACCTTCGACAACACCCTGGAGGCGCAGCTTCGCGCGGAGCGCAGCGCCCAGGAAGTCGGTCTGTCGGCGGACGACTGCGTCGAAGGCGTGCGCGCGTTCTTCGAGAAGCGCGAGCCGCACTTCTCCGAACACTAGCGTCCGCGGCGCGGAACCCTCGCGCGCCGCGGACGTTCATCCGCCGGATGATATCCTGACCGCGGTGATGAACGCTGCAAAAGCCTGGCGTGACGCGTATCCACGGTTCGCGTCGATCGCGCTGTTACTGATCGCGATGGTGAGCGTGCAGGGGGGCGCGGCGCTCGCGAAGCGCCTGCTGCCCGCGGTCGGCGCCGCCGGCACCGCGGCCTTGCGGCTCGCGTTCGCGACCGCGATGCTGCTCGCGTTCGCGCGGCCGTGGCGGCACCGGCTCCGCCGCGAGGCGGCGGTCGCGGTGCTCGCCTACGGGTTCTCGATGGGCGCGATGAACCTGCTGTTCTACGCGGCGCTGAACCGGATCCCGCTCGGCATCACCGTTGCGCTCGAGTTCACCGGGCCGCTCGCGGTCGCGCTGGCGGGATCGCGCCGGGGGCTCGACCTCGTCTGGGCGGGGCTCGCCGCGGCCGGTCTGCTGCTGCTGCTGCCGCTGCGCGCCGGCGCGCACGCGTTGGATCCCGCGGGCGTCGCGTTCGCGCTCGGGGCGGGGGCGTGCTGGGCGGCGTACATCGTGTTCGGGCGCCGCGCCGGCGAACTGCATCCGCAGGGTACCGCGGCGCTCGGCGTCACGGCCGCGGCCGTGCTGATCGTGCCGATCGGCGCGGTCACCGCGGGCCCGCGCCTGATCGAACCCGCGCTCTGGCCGATCGCGGCGGCGGTCGCGCTGCTCTCGAGTGCGCTGCCGTATTCGCTCGAGATGGTCGCGCTGACGCGGCTGCCGGCGCGCACGTTCGGCGTCTTGATGAGCGGCGAACCGGTCGTCGCCGCGCTGATCGGCCTGCAGTTCCTCGGCGAACGGCTGCGGCCCGCGCAGTGGTTCGCGATCCTGTGCATCATGCTCGCGACCGGCGGGAGCGCGTCGACCGCCGCGCCGGAACACGCGGTGCTCGCGAACGACTGATCCGGCGGTTCGCGCGAGGCGGTCGCCGGGTGAGTCGCCGCGGTCCGGACGGTGCGTCGCCGCGGTTCAGCCGCCGCCGAGCAACGCGCGCTTCAGGTCGGTCTGCACCGGATCCGGACCGAGCCACACCGCGAGCAGGTCGCGCTGGAAGCGCCGTCCGGCGATCGGTCGACCCCGCGGCCGGCCGTCGAGCGTGATCCGGGTCGTCCCGTCCGGCAGGAAATCGATCGCGATCCGGTCGCCGTCCTTCGCGCCGCCGATCGCCCGCATCGTCGCGACCAGCGCGTCGAGTTGCGGGGCGATGCGCGCGCGCTCCGCGCTCGACGCGTTGCGCGCGATCCCCTCGCGCAGCGCGTCGATCAACTCGTCCGCGCTCAGACTGCGCGTCAAGGTCATCGAGAGCCGCTTCGGACCGGGCTCCGCGAGCGCCCGCGCGGCGTCCGTCGTGCGCGTGGGAAGGTACAGCGCGCCGACGTACACGTGGAAGAAGAACCAGGTGCGCAGCCCCGCCCCGTTCAGCACGAGCGTCGTGCCGCCGACATCGGCCGTGTCGGCGACGCCGATCCCATCGACGGTCGTCGCGCCGGCCGCGACGATCCACAGGGTCGAGAATGCGATCCCGAGATACCATCGTTTCATCGTCGTCGCTCCGTTCACCGCGAAAACCGCTGCCGACCGACGGCACCGCCGTCCGATCACCCGCCCGCGAACCTGACCGCCCAGAAGATCACGGCCGCGCCGACGAGCGTCATCGCGGTCGTCAGCGCCTTCGGATGCGCATGGAAGCTCTCCGGGATCAGCTCGCTCGCGCCGAGGTAGAGGAAAAAGCCCGCGAACAGCGCGAGCAGCGCGCCGAACGCATGGTGGGGGACCGTGAAGAAGAGCGTCGCGACCACCCCGACCACGGGCGCGATCGCATCGGCGAGGAGCCAGAGTCCGGCCGCGCGCCGGCCGGCGCCGTTCTTCAGGACGAGGTTCATCGTGTTGATGCCGTCCGAGAAGTCGTGCGAGAGCACCGCGACCGCGACGACGATGCCGATCGCGCGCGAGGCCTGGAACGCGAGGCCGATCGCGACCCCGTCGAGCACGCTGTGCAGGCACAGCAGCAGCGCGCCGAGCGGCCGGCGGCGCCCGGGTTGCGACGATCCGGCGCCGTGCACCGGCGCGATCCGGTCGATCACGAGATAAGCGAAGAAGCCGAGCGCCGTGTCGGCGAGCAGGGATGCGGCCGACGCGCCGCCACCGAAGCCGATCGACTCCGGCAGCAGGTCGAAGAACGCCACACCGAGCACCGCGCCGGCGCTGAATCCGAGGATCAGGTGCAGCTGGTCGCGCAAGCGCAGCGCGAGCAGGCCGCCGCCAACGGTGCTCGCGAAGGTCGCGCAGGCGATGGCGATCAACCACAGGTTCAAACGGCACTCCCAGGAGTCGTCGCGCCGCGGCGCGGACCCGTCATCATCATAGTATATTCGCGCTCTCGTTCACGCGGCGCTCGCCGATCGGAGGAATCGTGGCCAAGGACAAGTATCACAAGACCCGGGTCGGCGGGCGGGTGCTGAAACCGGAGACGCAGATGATGGGTTTCGGGTACGACCCGACCCTGTCCGAAGGCGCGTTGAAGCCGCCGATCTTCCTCACCTCGACGTTCGTGTTCCGCACGGCCCAGGACGGCAAGGATTTCTTCGATTACACGTCCGGCCGCAAGCCGCTGCCCGAAGGACAGACCTCGGGACTCGTGTACTCGCGCTTCAACAACCCGAACCTCGAGGTGCTCGAGGACCGGCTCGCGCTGTGCGAAGGCGCCGAGCTCGCCGCGGTTTTTTCCAGCGGGATGGCGGCGATCTCGACGACGCTGTGGACCTACGTTCGACCCGGCGACGTCATTTTGATGAGTCAGCCGCTGTACGGCGGTACCGAGACCCTGATCGAGAAGACCTTGCCGCTGTTCGGTGTCGAGTCGGTCGGCTTCACCGACGGCCTCGACCGCTCGAGCATCGCGGCGGCCGCGGATGAGGCGCTCGAGCGCGCGCGCCGCAACGGCGGCCGGGTGAGCCTCGCGATCGCGGAGACGCCCGCGAACCCGACCAACGGGCTCGTCGATCTCGCCGCGTTCCGTGAGGTCCTCGAGTCGATCGGCTCGCGGCAGGACGGCGGCCGGCCGCTGCTCGCGGTCGACAACACGTTCCTCGGACCGTTGTTCCAGCATCCGCTCGCGCACGGTGCGGACCTCGTGATGTACTCGCTGACCAAGTACGTCGGCGGGCACTCGGATCTCGTCGCCGGTGGCGTCGTCGGGCCGCGCTCCGCGGTCGAACCGGTGAAGCGCCTGCGCGGCGCGCTCGGTACGCAGCTCGACCCGAACAGTGCGTGGATGATCACCCGGTCGATGGAGACCTTGTCCTTGCGGATGGAGCGGGCCGCGCGGAACGCGGCACGCGTCGCCGAGTTCCTGCGCGCCCATCCGAAGGTCGCGGCGGTGAACTACCTCGGTTTCCTCTCACCCGGCAGCGCCGGCGAGGCGCTGTTCCGCCGGCAGTGTCTCACCGCCGGGTCGACGTTCGGGTTCTCGATCCGCGGCGGGGAGCGCGAGGCGTTCCGGCTGCTCGACGCATTGCAGGTGATCAAGCTCGCGGTGAGCCTCGGCGGCACCGAGACGCTGATGTCGCACCCGGCGAGCACCACGCATTCCGGCGTGCCCAAGGCGACGCGGGACCGGCTCGGGATCGACGATTCGCTGATTCGCATCTCGGTGGGTATCGAGGATGCGGACGACCTGATCGCCGATCTCGAACAGGCGCTCGAACCCGTGTGAAGGTGGCAGCGGCGGCTTGGGTTCGCGTATCCGTCACATGTTCATTGCAGCATGGCGGCCTGATTAAATTCGCGCCACCGTTCCAGCCGGCGTGCCGCCATCGCCGTAAGCTGAACTTGAAGGCCGCCTCGCGAGTCTCAATGATTGGAAGGAATCGAGAGCGCAGGCAATGAACGGGCCCCGCCATGGCCGCTGGACGAACTGCGTCGAGGCCGCGGTGGACCGCATCACGAGAGGATCAGCCATGAGGAGCCAATGGGGACGCTGGTCGGTGCTTGCCGGGGTGGTCGGCTGCATCGTGGTCGCGGGTCTCGCGCACGCCGATGGCCCACGGGGGGCGCACTTCGGCGGGCATTTCGGTGGGGGCGGCCGAGGCGCTGCACCGGCGCATTTTGGCGGGGCAGCTCATTTCGGTGGAGGTGCGCATTTCGCACCGGCGCCGCGCTATGCACCGGCGCCGCGATATGCGCCAGCACCGCGATATGCGCCAGCGCCGCACTACGGCGCGCCCGCGGGGCGGGGGGCGGCGAGGTTCGCGCCACCGATCAGCCGTATCTACCCGAACGCCCGCCATGGGAACTGGAATCGCACCGGTGGCGAGGGCCATTGGGACGGGGATCGCGGCGATTGGGGCGGTTATGGTGATTGGCACGGCGGCGGTGGTTGGGGCGACGACGACGGCCATGACTGGGTCGGCACCTATTGGGGTGGCGGTTACTGGGGCGGATCGTACTGGCCGGCCGTGACCTATGGCGTCGGCTTCTCGTGGTTCCTGCCGGTGCTCCCGTCGGTCTACGCGACCTACTGGTACGACGGAATCCCGTATTACTACGCGGACGACGTCTACTACACCTTCGATCCGAACTACGACGGCTATGTCGCGACGGATCCTCCGCCGGTCGGGGGCTACGACGCGTCCGCGCAAGCAACCACGGGCACGGGCCAGATCTTCATGTACCCGAAGAACGGCCAGAGCGCCGCGCAGCAGGCCGAGGACCGGCGGGCGTGCGAGGACTGGGCGCATCAACAGGTGGGCCCGAACGGCAACACGGACGACTTTCGCCGCGCGATGACCGCGTGCGCGGTGGGACGGGGCTACACCGTGCGCTGACACCGCGCGCGGTCGGTGCACTGCGGGCCGGTGCGCTGCGCGCGGTCGGTGCGCTCCGCGCGGCGGGCCGCGCAGCGCTGGAGCGCTACTGCCAGCAGGTCGTCGACGTGTCGGTGCCCGTACTCGAGAGCGACGTGTGCGCCCCCTGCGACGTCACCGTGAACGATGCGCACTCGGTGTCGTTCACCTGGTCGCCGATCGGTGTCGCGGTGATCGCGAAGCTCGCGGGTGTTCCCGCGGGCGCGGCGGTGGTCGGCGCGACCGCCGCGGTGACCACGGGTTGCGCCACCTGGTAATAGCCGCTGCCCACCGTGACCGGCCAGGCGGCCGAGCCGTAGCCGAGATCCGACGCCGCACTGGAGTAGGTGTTGGTCGTCGTGAAATACCGTTCCTCGAGGCTCGCGAGGTCGAGCAGCGCCGTTTTCGCGTCGGTGCGCCGCCCTTCGCGGACGAACGACGAGTAGGCCGGTATCGCGATCGCCGCGAGGATCGCCGCGACGACCATCGCAATCACGAGCTCGATCAGGGTGAAACCGCGCTGCGCGCGGCGCGAGCCGCGGAGCGCGGCCAAGAGTCCGGTCGGCGCCATCGCTTCGATCCTCCGTGCGTGCATCGTGGCCACCTCAGCGCTTCTCGATCCAGGTGAGGCGCTTGCCCGTGATGCCGCCTTGCGGGTTCACCGCGGTGATCGCGCCGGTGCCGCTCACCGTCTGCGTGACCATGTAGGTCATCGTGCCCTGGGTCACGAACGACGGACTTCCCGTGCCGCTCAACCCAATCCCGCTGATCGCCTGGTTGTTCACGTTCAGGAAGTTGTGGTTCGCATCGCCGAAGAACGAGTTCGGGAACGCGCCGCCGGTCGCGGGGTCGATCGCCATCGTCCAGCCCGCGGCCGAGGTCGCCGCGCAGGTCGCGAGCGAGCTCGTCGGCGGGATCGTCGTGTTCACGATGAACGCGCCGGCCTCGAGCACGGGGTTGAAGATCACCTGTTCATACACATACGGGTAGTTCGTGTTGGTCGACTGCAGTCCGTTCGGGTCGGTCTGGTTCGCATACCCGGCGCTCAGGTTCAAGTACCAGCCGTACTGGTTGCAGCCGCTGGTGTCGGCCCAGCAGATCGTGTTCGCGCTGACGGTGCGGTAGTAGTACGCGCTCGACGGGGTCGAGGAACTCGACGACGCGGTGAGCGAGGTGTCGTAGCTCCCGGTGATCGTCTGTTGCTGGAGCGACGACGTGCCGGTGATCGTCGAGGTCGGCGCCGCGATCCCGGTCGCCGTCGGCAGGCTTGCGTACTGCACCGCGGATTTCGCGTTCCACGAGCCCATGTTCCAGTCCCAAACGCCATAGAGCGCCTGCTGGGTGGATGAATAGGTCGACGCCGAGGTCACCGAGAACGGGGTCTGCTGGCCGGTGCCGAACTCGAGCATCACCCGCCGCGCACCGCCGGCGGTCACCAGCGCGACGATCACGCGCGAGGTGATCGGCTGGTTCGCCGCGGTCGTGAACACCGGGACCGGGGATGCGGTCCATTGGGTCGGGTCGTTGCTGGTCAGATCGAAGCGCCAGACGTTGCCCTTCGCGTCGCCGGCGTACACGTAGTCGACGATGTGGTCACCGTCGAGGTCGGCGGCGGTCACGTAGGTGATCCCGTCGCCGGTGCCCGCACTGCCGGTGCTGAGGTAATAGAAGGTCTGGCTGCCGGTCGTCGGGTCGACCAGCATCACGTAGATCCCGGCGTCACCGGTGCTGCTATTGAGTCCGTTGCCGAAAACCGCGCCCCAGTCGCCGTTGTGGAAGCGGCGGATCTGCGGATCGCCGTAGGTGAGGCCCAGGTTGTTGCCGCAGTTCGTCACGTTCGCGCAGGTGAGCGTCGAGGTCGTCGTGGTGCCGGTCGTCGTCGTGCTCCACTCGCCGATCACCGTGCTCGTCGCGTTCGCTTCGGAGAAGTTCGCCGGATTGGTGATGTCGAGCGCGTAGATCGCCGAGCCGCCGGCCCCGAGGCCGCCGACGAGCCAGGTGTGCCATTGGCCGCCGTAGAACAGGTCACCGACGCCGGGCGGCGCGTCGACGCTGAAGTTGTGCGCGTACAACGGATCCGGATAGTCGTTCTCGCGGGTCGCGTAGGCGTTGATCGCATTGACCACGTAGCCCGGCATGTAGGCGAGCACCTCATACCCGTCGTTGTAGGTCGCGACGTACTGACCGGAGGAGTTGAACGAGCCGGTGCGGAAGCCGTGCAGCAGTCCGTCATTCGCGCCTGCATAGACGACGTTCGTACGGGTCTGATACAGGGTCTCGAACGCGGGGTAGGTCTCGGCGCTGGTCGCGTTCTCCGGCATCGTCGCGGTCGGGTTCAGCAAGTCTTTCCACACCGTCGGGAACGACGCGGACGGCGGGCCGACCCAGGTCGGGCTCGAATCGATGATGTCGCCGAGCACGCTGGTGCGGGCGCGGAACTCGCCGACGCCGTAGGCGTTCAGTTCGAGACTCCGATCGCCGCGCAGGTAGTTCAGCACGTCGTCGGGGTTACTGAGCGGGTAGCCGTTGGTCGTGTTGTCGAGGTCGAGCGCGGTCTGCTCGGCGCTGTTGAGATCGCTCCATTCGAACGGCACGCCCTGCGAGCCGTTCCAGGTGAGGATCGCGCGGCTGGTCGGGCCCTCCGCCGCGGTCGGGCCGGCGACGCCAGTCGTCGCGCAGGTCTGCCCGCTCGGCACGCCGGTCAGCACGCAGGAGGCGTCCCAGTTCACGGTCGGCGAGATCTCGAGCGCGTTCGGGCTGGTCGCGCCCGGCGGCGTGATCAGGTACTGCGAGGTCAGCGACCCGGTCCAGTTGTTCGCGTTGTAGAACGCGAAGTAAACCTGGGTGCCGGTCTGCACCTTCGCGGTCTGCTTCTGGTTCAAGCCCGCGGAGCTCTGCGACTGGTTCTGCGGCGAGGCCTGGAAGCACATGATCTCGTGGATGTTGGTCGCGCCGCCGTCGGAACCGGCGAAGCCGAAGCGTATCTGCGCGGGGATCGGGCCGTTCGAGGTGGTGATGTTCTGGCCGGTGATCACCGGTTGGAACGCGCCGCCGTTGTAGCTGTACGACAAGCTCAGCAGACCCGCGGGCGTGATCGTCAAGTTATAGGTGATCGGCACGCCATATTGACTGCCGGGCGTCAGCGCGGATCCGTATCCGCGCCGGGTCGCGCTCTCGTTCGCGATCTGCAGCGAGCCGGTGAGCACCTTGAAGGCGTTCGGGATCACCGCGTAGTCGGTGTAGCTCGGCAGCGGCGTGCCGGTATTGGTCCAACCGCCGTTCGAGTACTTCCAGATGGTATTGGTCCGGCAGGTATCCAGGACCCCGTAGTTCTGCGCGCTGGGGGTGCCGGTCGCCGGCGTCGACGACGGATAATCGGTCGGATAAGTGTTGGTGAGATAGTTCCAGTTGACGTTACCGGCACCGCGCAGACCGATCCGGTCCCATTGGTAGTCCGAGTTGGTCGTGCGGCTGTAGTCGCCCGTCGCGGTGTTGTCGCCCTTGTTGAGGAAGTTACCGTACTCGTCGATGCCGAGTCCGAGATACGCGCCGATCAGGCCATCCTGAGGATAATTGGAGGTTTCGTTCGAGCAGGAATAAGCGAGGCTGCCGCCGTTCGCGCCGATCGCCGAGGCCTGGGTCGAGTCGTCCGTGAGGTCGACCTTGCTCGCGTCCTGCAGGAAGAAGCTGATGCCGTCGGCGCCGTCATGCCCGCTGCCGCCACTGTCCCCTTCGTAGGACTCGGTCGTGAACGAGATCTTGATGCCGTTGCTCGCGAGCGGGAACGTGAAGTTCGAGATGATCGCGCCGCGCTGGAAGTTGTTGTTGTTGGTGAATCGCAGTGCGCCGGGGTTGTCCGGGAAGTGCCCCGTGCTGCCGCCGACGAGCGTCTTGCCGTAGTAGTAGCCTCCGGGCCCGGTCATGGTCACGCAGCCCGGGATCTGTCCGGGACTCGGCGTGCCGGCGGAGCTGCTCGCGGTCAGGCATGCGCCGTTCGAGTAGTACCAGGAATTGTTGGTCGTCGAACCGGTGAAGTTCTCGGTGTAGTTGGTCGTCGACGAGACCGTCTGCGCGCTCGCCGCGAGCGGCAGCCCGAGGACCGCCAGCGCGACGAGGGCGATTCGTTGCATCGCGTTCATGATCTAAGGACCTCCCGCATTCAGAGTGCCGCTGCCGGTCTGCACGAGATACGTGCTCTCGACCTCGGCGGTGGTGTTCGCGCTGCCGCCGTAGCCGACGGCATCGATCTGATAGAGCGCACCGGTCAAGCCGGTCGACAGCGCCGGCGAGCCGAGATAGGTGATGTAGAACTCGGGCGCCTGCGACATCGTCGTGCCGTTGGTGAGCCCGAGGTTGTCGGTCGTGTAGGTCACGCCCGCGGCCCAG
>JAKBCG010000032.1 GCA_021808035.1 Pseudomonadota bacterium | reverse complement strand
AGGCGCGCGAGCTTGATCGCGCCCTCGATCGCATCGGTGCCGTTGTTGATGAAGAAGCTGCACGCGAGATCCCCCGGGGTGATCGCCGCGAGGATCTTCGCGAGCGCCGCACGCCAGGGCTCGAGCAGTTCCTGGCTGTTGAGCGCCATCCGCTGCAACTGATCCGTGACCGCCTTGACGATTCGCGGATGATTGATTCCGGCGCTGAAGATGCCGTACCCGCCGAGGCAGTCGATGTACTCGCGGCCGAGCACGTCGCGCAGGATGCTCCCGCTACCGGACCATTCGAGCGCCGCGAACTGACCCGACTCTGTGACGGATTTTCGGTAGGTGAGGAAGCCCCGGTTCACGTATTGCTCGTAGGAGGCGACGGTCTCCTCGATGAACGCATGGATCTCGCCCGTGGATAGCGGTCTCCCCGAGATCAGATCGAGGTAACGACGTGAAAGCTGCAAGCTGTCTTGTGATGAAAGGCGCATGGGTCGAACTCTCCCGGGCAAGGTCGGGCCGCCATACCGGCGATACACCGACGCTCCTTGCGAATGATGGCTGCGAACGGACGGCGGCCCGAGCGGCCGCGGATCGATCAGCGCTGGAGAATGACCTGTCGGCCCGACAGTGCGATCGGCGGGCCCTGGAGCGCGGATCCGGGATCGATCCGCCGCGCACCACCCTGCATGGGCGGCGGCGCTTGCAATTGACGACGAGCGTTTTGGATGATGCAACGCATGATTTATAGTGGAGTCCTCATGCTCCTTTGAGGCTACAACGCCGATCACACGATAGTCAAGCGCTGCGCCGGCGCTCGCGGTCGAGATAGTCCTGCACACCGAGACGCTCGCTCACCCGTCCGGCGGCCATCACCACCACCTCGTCGACCAGACGGGCGAGACCGCCCAGGCGATGGGTGATCAGCAGCACCGTTCGATCACAGGCCGCCTCGGCCAGCGCCGCGTAGAGATCCTGGGCGGTGCGCGCATCCAAACCCTCGGTGGGCTCGTCGAGAACCATCACCGGCGCGTCCAGCAACAGCGCGCGAGCCACCGCGATGCGCCGCGCCTCGCCGCCGGACACCCGCGCGCCCGCATCGCCGAGCACGGTGTCGTAGCCCTGGGGGAGCGACGCGACGAACGAGGTCAGCTGCGCCCTGGCGATCGCCCGTTCGATGCACTCGGCATCAGCGTCGGGGGCCGCGAGCAGCAGGTTGTCGAGCAGGCTCTGGTTGAACAGCACGGTGTGCTGCGCGATCACCGCGACGTGCCGGCGCAGCACGTCACCCTGCAGCTCCGAGAGCGGTCGCCCGCCGAACAGCACCCGCCCCTTCTGCAGCGGCTGGAATTTCAGCAGCGCCGCGAGCAGCGAGCTCTTCCCGGCGCCGGACGCTCCCACGACGGCCACCCGTGCACCGGGCGTCAACGACAAGTTCACGTCGTCGAGGGCCCAGGGCAGGTCGTCCGCATAACGCAGACACGCGTGCTCGAAGACGATCGCCGGTCGCGACGGCAACGGCGCGCTGTGATCGGGCTCGACGAACGCGGGCGGCGTATCGATCAGCGCGAACACCCGTTCGCACGATCTGCGCGTCGCCGGCCATTTCGCGAGAGCCTCGGACAGCGGCGCGATCACCTCGAAGGCCGCCAGCACCAGGAGCGCGAGCATCACGAGCAAGGGCGGCGACCAGCCGCCCCGACGCACCGCGGCGAGAGCGACCGCGATCACCGCGATCAAGGTCAGCTGCGCGAACGACCCGGTCGCCGCGCCGCTCGCCGCCTCCCATCCTTCCGCGCGGGCGCGGTGAGCATCGAGACGGCACGCGAGCGCCGCGACGCGGGCGCGATGAGAATCGACGGCATTCCAGGCGAGCAGTTCGGCATGGCCGCGGAACGCATCGAGCAGGAGTCCCCGCAACTCGGCCGCCTCGCCGACCGCCTGCACGGCGTCGGCGGTCGCGCGACGCCGTATCCACCCCGGCAGCACGACGCCCGCACCCGCCGCGCCGAGCAACAGCACGCCGGCGACGGCCGGCGACACGACGAAACACACGAGCGCGGCGGCCGCGACGCTGAGTATCGCGACCGTGGCGGGAACCAGCACTGCGAGATAGAAATGCTCCATCGCATCGATGTCGCTGCGCAGGCGCGCGAACAGCTCGGCGCTGCGCAGCGCCGCCAGACGCGCCGGCGCGAGCGGAATCAGACGCCGAAACAGCCCGGCCCGCAGTCCGCTGAGACCGCGCAACGTCGCCTCGTGGGTCACGACTCGCTCGGCGTAGCGTCCGCCGCTGCGCAGGATCGCGAACGCGCGAATCGCCGCGGCCGGCGTGTAATAGTTGATCGCCGCACCGGTCGCTCCCGCCACGGCCATCGCGGCGATGAACCAGCCCGACACCGCCATCAAGCCGATCGCCGCGAGCGCCGCGAGCAATGCGAGCGCCGCACCGCCCTGCATCCATCGGCGGACCGGGTGCAATGCAGTCAGCAGCCGGTGCAAAATCGGCGCCGACTCCCGGATCATGCGCGCTCCGCGCCCAGCAGGTCGGCATACGCGCCCTGCGCACGCGCGAGCGCCGCGGGCGGCCCCTGCTCGATCACCCGCCCGTCGCGCAGCACGACCACCCGGTCCGCTCGCCGCGCGGCGTTCAACCGGTGCGCCACCACGACGACGGTGCGGGTCGCCGCCGCCGCCCGGATCAAACCGTCGATCCGGTCCGCGCCTTCGGCATCCAGATGCGCGGTCGGCTCATCGAGCAGCCATACGCGGGCGGACTCGCGCAGCAGCGCCCGGGCGATCGCCAACCGCTGCAACTCGCCCCCGGAGAGGCCGAAGCCGCGCTCACCGAGCGGTGTATCCCAGCCCTTCGGCAATCGCGCCAGGACGTCCGCGAGACCACTGCGCTCTGCAACGCGCCGCAGCGCGACGTCGTCGGCCGTGGGCAACGCGAGCCGCAGGTTGTCGCGCACGGTGCCTTCGAAGACATGCGCCTGCTGCGGGACCCACGCCACGGTGTCGCGCCAGCCGACCACGTCGAGCGCCGACAGGTCGACGTCGTCGACCAGGATCCGGCCGCCCTGCGGCGCGTCGAAGGCCAGCAACAGTTGCAACAGGGTGCTCTTGCCGGATCCGGTCTCGCCGACGAGCGCGGTGACCCGTCGCGGTTCGATCGAGAAATCGCAGTCGCGCAGCCCATGCTCGCGTCCGGGATGCCGGTAGCTCACGCCCTCGATCCGCAACCGTGGCGGCTCACGGTCGTTCCGCGGCTCACTGTCGTTCCGCGGCTCACTGCCGATCCGCGGCGCGACGCGTCCGCCGCGCGTCGGCCGGCCGACGTCGCCGGCGTCGAAGCCCGCGAGTGCCTGTGCGGCCGCGAGTGCATCCATCCGCACGTGACGCAAGCCGCCGAGCGCCCGCAGCGGCAGGTAGAACTCCGGCGCCAGCAGCAGCACGAACAGGCCGTGGCGCAGCGACAGGTCGCCCCACAGCAGTCGAAAGCCGATCAGCACCGCGACCACCGCGATGCTGACCATCGCCAGGAACTCGAGCACCAGTGCCGAGAGGAACGCGATGCGCAGCACCTGCATCGTGAGCACGCGATACGCTTCGTTCTCCTCCTCCAAGCGCTGCGCGAAGCGCTCGGCCGCACCCAGCTGCCGCAAGGTCGCGAGCCCGCCGAGCGCGTCGAGGGAAGCTGCGCCGAGCTGCCTCAGCTGATCGTGGCGTTCCTCGCTCGCCCGCCCCGCCGCCCGACCCACCAGCACCATGAACAGCGGGATCAGCGGCGCGGTCAGCAGCAACACGAGGCCGGACAGCCAATCGACCGGGAACACGCACGCGAGCACCACGCAGGGCACCAGGACCGCGCTGCCGATCTGTGGCAGATAGCGTGCGAAATAGGCCAGGATGGCGTCGACGCCGTCGACCAGGCGGGTGATCAGGTCGCCGCTCGCCTGCGCGCGCAGCCCGCAGGGCCCGAGCGCCTCGGCGCCGCGTGACAGGCGCCCCCGCAGGTCCCCGGCGATCGTCTGCGCCGCCCGCAACGCGGTTCGCCGCCCACCGAGGCTGAGGCCGAAGCGCAGCAGCGCGAGCGCGAGCAACGCCGTCCACTGCGGCCACAGGGACGCGGGTGCGACCCGTCGGAAAACCCCCGCCACGAGGACCCCGGAGAGCACCCACGCCTGTGCCGTCAGCGCGAGCGCGTACGATGCGGTCAGGAACGCCGCGACCCGCATCGGCCGGGAGATGCGACGGCCCTCCCGGCGGAGCCACTCGGCCGCGGCGCTCCGGCCGGGCGAGTCGGGCGGCGCCGCGGTCGCTTCGATCGAGGACACCGACAGCTACGCCGTCAACCGTGCTCCGTCGAATCACCGCCCTGGGGACCGGCGCCTTCGCTCGCGTCGAGCATCGCGCCGCCGGCCGCGCTGACCAGCACGATCATCGTCGTGCCGATCAGCCAGGCGAAATACCAAGCGCCCTCGTCGCCGAGGATCGCGGCGAGCACGATGATCATCACGGCGACGACCATGAACAGCAGGAAATACAGGAAGCTTCTCATCGGCTTGCCCTCAGTACGCGTGCTCGTCGCTTTCGACCATGTCCGGGGTGATCTTGCCGCGCATCACCCAGAACGCCCACCCGGTGTACCAGAGTATCAGCGGGACGAAGAACACGGTGAAACCGATCATCCAGCGCAGGGTCAGCTCGCTCGAACTGGAGTTCCACACCGTCAAGCTCATCGACGGGTCGCTGCTCGACGGCAGCATGAACGGGAACAGGGCGCTGCCCGCGGTGCCGATCACGCCGATCCACGCCAAGGCACCCGACCACCATCCGAGGTGCGAGAACTTCGCTCGCGCCGCGAGGATCGCGCCGATCATGCCGGCGAATCCGAGAACGGGGACGCACCAGAGAACCGGGTGCGCGGTGAAATTGCCGAACCACGCTCCCGGCGAGGTGATCACGGCTTGCTGCAACGGCGTCTGCGGGATCCCCGGCCCCGGGCCGCTCACCCAGTGATAACCCGCCATCGAATGCACCCAGAACCCGTCGATCGCGAACACCGCGATCGCGACCGTCCCCGCGACCTGAGCGAGACCCCGGGCGCGCGCGGCCATCGTACCCTCGGCCCCGTTCATCACGGTGAGCGACCCCATCATCACGGACATCGCGAGCGACAGCACTCCCGTCGTCACCGCGAACGGGTTCAGCAAGCCGAGAAAGCCGCCGGTGTAGAACGAAGTCATGTTCCACTCGAAGTGGAACGGCACCCCGCGAAACAGGTTGCCGAATGCCGCGCCGAACACGACCATCGGCACCGCGCCGCTCACGACCAGCGCCCAGTCCCACGCGCCGCGCCAGGCGGGATTCCCGATCCGGCTGCGATATTCGAAACCGATCGGTCGCAGGATCATCGTCCACAGCAGCAGCAGCATCACGACGTAGAAGCCCGAGAAGGCCGTGGCGTAAATCAACGGAAACGCCGCGAATATCGCCCCGCCGCCGAGGATGAACCAGACCTGGTTGCCGTCCCAGTGCGGTCCGATGATGTTCAACGCGACCCGTCGCTCGGTGTCGGTGCGACCGACGTAGCGCAAGCTCGCGCCGACGCCCATGTCCATGCCCACCATCACCGCGAGCCCGACGAGCAGGACGCCGAGCAGCAGCCACCAGATGATTTGTGCGATCGCATAGCCGTTCATGGCTCAGTCCCCCGTTCTCGCCGCATGAGGCGCGGTCGCGAATGCTCCGCCGGCCGGCATCGGGCGTGGCCGTGGCTGCGGACCGCGCGGGCCGCGAGCCTCCGGCGGCCCGATGCGGATGGTCCGTACCATCAGGTACATTTCGATCGCGATGAACGTCGAGTAGAGCGCGACGAAACCGATCAGCGAGAACGCCATGTAGCCGACGCTGTGGGTCGACACGCTCATCCAGGTCGGCAGCACGCCGTAGACCGTCCAGGGCTGGCGCCCGAGTTCGGCCACCAACCACCCGGCCTCATTGGCCAGGAACGGAACCGGAATCATCCCCATCGCGAGCTTGAGCAGCCAGGGCTTCTCCTGGATGCGATTGCGCAGGGAATACAAGGTCGCGAGCACGAAGAAGGCCAGCATCGCCAAGCCGGTCCCGACCATCACCCGGAAACTCCAGAACACCGCCGCGACCGGGGGTATCGAGTCCCTCGCCGCCTGGCGGATCTCGGCGGGCGTGACCCGGGTCAGGTCAGGCGCGTAACGCTGCACCAGGAAGCCGTAGCCGAGGTCTTCCCGGTGCGCATTGAACTGTGCCAGCGCCGCCGGGTCCTCTGGGTTGCGCGACAGCGTTTGCAGGGCCTGCACTGCCGGGATGCCGTCCTCGACCTGCCGCACGGCCTGACGCTCGAGCGCGTCGATCGCGGGCACCGTCCCGTCGAGTGAGTGTGTCTCCAGCAGCGACAGCACCGCCGGGATCTGCACCGCGCCGTGGTTCCGCTGCTGCGCCTGGTCCGGGAATGCGATCAGATTGAGCGGCAGAGGCGCCGGTTCGGTCTTCCACAGTCCCTCCATCGCCGCCAGTTTCGTCGGCTGCGCCTGCGCATCGACGAATCCCAACGCATCGCCCAGCGTGACCACGCCGATCGTCGCGAGCACACCGAACAGCACGGCCATCCGGAACGACCGCTTCGCGAGCTCGACGTGCCGATTGCGCAGCAGGTAGTACGCACTGACGCCGGCCACGAAGATCGCGCCGGTGACGTATCCGGCGATGCTGGTGTGCACGAATTTCGACTGGGCGTCCGGACTGAAGATCAGGTCCTGGAAGCTCGTCAGGTGCATCCGCATCGTCGTCGGATCGAACGCGGCGCCCTGCGGGTCCTGCATGAACCCATTCGCGACCAGGATCCACAGCGCCGAGAGGTTCGACGCCAGGGCCACGAGCCAGGTGACCGCGAGGTGCTGGCCCTTCGACAGTCGATGCCAGCCGAACACCATCAGGCCGATGAACGTCGATTCCATGAAGAACGCCATCAACCCTTCGATCGCGAGCGGTGCGCCGAAGATGTCGCCGACGAAACTCGAGTAGAACGACCAGTTCGTACCGAACTGGAACTCCATCGTGAGCCCCGTCGCGACGCCGAGCGCGAAGTTGATCATGAACAACCTGCCCCAGAACATCGCCATCCGCCGGTAGATCGGCCGTCCGGTGGTCACATAGACGGTTTCCATCGCCGCGAGCAGAAAGCTCATCCCGAGCGTCAGCGGCACGAACAAGAAGTGATACAGCGCGGTCGCTGCGAACTGCAGGCGGGAAAGATCGATCACCGTCCCGTTGATCATGAAGGCTGCTCCTACGGTCGCGTCATCCGCCGTCTAGGATAATTCGTCTGCGGATCGGCGGGATGCGTACCTCCCTCGAACGCTTGCGGAGACTACGTAAGTCCCCTCACCACCCCGTCGCGGATCACCGCGGGGTCGTACGGCGTTCGCGCGAAGACGCGCTCGACGGTCCCGGCGAACGCCTCGAGCGGCTCCGAGCGGTACGCGGGATCGAACGAGGCCTGGTCCCAACGCTCGCAGAACGCCGCGCAGGTGTCGAAGAACGGCGACGTCCGGTATCGGTCTCGCGCATGGCGATCCCAGCCGTAGAAGTGGCCGTAGTAGAAGGTTTGAAACACCCCGTGGTGCTCGACGACCCAGGTACACTCCTGCCGCACGTAGGGTCTAAGGATCTCCGCCGCGAACCGGTCGTGATTGGCCGGCGCCAAGCCGTCGCCGATATCGTGAAGCAACGCGCTCGCGATCCAGTCGTCGTCCGCGCCATCCTTGCGGGCGCGCGTCGCCGATTGCAACGCGTGCTCGAGTCGCGTGATCCGGTATCCGGCCAGGCTCTCGTCGGCTTGCCGTTGCAGCTCGCGCAGGATCCGCTCCGCGGTGCCGCGCGCGTGCTCGCGCTCGAATTCCTGCAGCAGCCGGTAGTCCGCCGCCGTGCCGTCCTTCATCTGCGTGAAACCGACCGTTCGCATGCGTGCTAACCCCGCTCCGCTCCAGAGCGGTAGCATAGCCAGAACTCGAGGCCGGACGGAATCGAACCGCTCATGCCAAACAACGATCCGATGGACGCCGACGACGACCGCATCCGCGGCATCCTCGCCCGCACTCGGACCATCGCGGTGGTCGGCGCGAGCCCGGACGCATCGCGCCCGAGCCATCGGGTGATGGCGTTCCTGCAGTCGAGGGGCTACCGGACGATCCCGGTGAATCCTCTCGCGGCCGGCACGTTGATCCTCGGCGAACGCTGCGTTGCGCGCCTCGAGGACATCGGCGAGCCGGTCGACCTGGTGGACGTGTTCCGCATCCCTTCCGCGGTTCCGGACATCGTCGAATCCGCGATCCGGATCGGCGCCAAAACCGTCTGGATGCAGCTCGGCATCCGCCACGACGCGGCGGCCGCGCGGGCGGCGGCGGCGGGGCTCGAGGTCGTGATGGATCGCTGCCCGGCGATCGACATGCCGCGACTCGGCATCCCGGGACCGGGACGGTAGCGCCTGCGGGCCGCCCGAGCCGGCGGTCGGATTCAACAGCGCGCGATCACCACCGCGCGATTCGTGGCAGCAGGTAGCGCGCGAGGAGCACCGTCGCGGTGCAACCCAGGCTGTACCAGGTGATGATGAACAACGGATCGTTGAACGGGCACGCGAACACGAACGCAAACGCACCCCAGGCCGCGGCGGCCAGACCCACCAGCAAGCGGGTTCGCCGCATGTCGGTCGGCGCACCACGCCGCCCGAGCAGCATGAGACCCAAGAGGGGTGGCGTCGAGAGCAGCGCGATATGCGACGCGCAACCGATCCCGTTCGTCCACGCGAGCCGTTGCAGCAGCGCCGACACGCCCTCCGGGAGGGTGCCGAGGAACAACCCGCCGACGACGCAGATCGCGATGATCCCGGCCAGCCAACGGATCGAACCCTTCGCCGAATAGGTCGGATCGAACGAGCGGATCGCCGCGAACCCGGCCGCCACGGAGATCACTCCGAGGCTCACGAGCCGCCAACCGACGGTCGGCTGCGTCTCGAGCCGGTGCATGTCCAGGTTCGCGAAGCCGATCGCGAAGAGCAGCGCGAGCTCGATCGCCGCGATCAGCAGCATGATCCCGACGTCCACCCACAGCCGCCGCGGACGCACCGGCACGAGATCGCCGGCCAATTGATCGATCAAGGTTTCAAAACTCATGACTTTCCGCCTGCGCCAGTTCGCTCAATTGACGCAATCCCCGATGGATGTTGACCTTGACGAGCGCGATGGTCTGCCCCAGCCGCTCCGCCGCCTCTTTCACGCTCAGTCCTTCGATCTTGACCAGTCGTATCGCGTTCGCCTGCGCGGGCTTCAGCCGGCTCATCAGCGCATCGAGCGTGTACGCGCTGTGGGCCGCCTCGCCAAGGTCGGGCGCCGCCAGACCTTCATCGAGTTCGTCGGTCAAGCCGTCCTTCATCGCACGCAGCCGGTCGATCCATTTGTAACGCGCGATCGCCGCGAGCCACGGTCCGAACGGCTTGCTCGGGTCGTAGGTGTGCCGCTTCGCATGCACGGTCAACAGTACTTCCTGGGCGACGTCGTCGACCATCGCCGACGGCAGCCGCCGTGAATAGTAGGATCTCAGCCATCGGCCCAGTTCATCGAGCAGCCGACGGTAGGCGGCCGCGTCGCCGGTCTGGGCGGCGATCATCAGCGTGCGCCACTGCGCTTCGGTCATGCGAGCCCCGCCACGATACGAACTCCTCCACGATCCGAAGGTACCCTCGGGAGAATATACGTACGAGGTGCCCGAAAGGTTACACCGGGGCGATCTCGTGTTCACGGGTCCTGCATTCGCGGCGGGGCCCTGTAACCTTTCGGCATCCGGCGCCGGACTTAGGCTTGCGAACCGGCGAGACGTCGATCGGATGCGCCGCTGGATCGATCAACCCTGTAATGAAATTGCAACCATTTGGAGCGAACCATGAACAAGTCACAGACGATGCGCCTCGCGTTGGTCAGCGCCCTGACGGTCGGCGCCACCGCGTTCGGGGCCATCGGCGCGCACGCGGCCAGTGCCCCGAAGATGGAGAAGTGTTACGGGATCAACGCGGCTCACAAGAACGACTGCATGTCGCCCGGCCATTCCTGCGCCGGCCAGGACGCCAAGGCGCGCGATCCGAACGCCTTCGTCGCCGTGCCCGCGGGCCTGTGCGGCAAGATCGCGGGCGGCGCTACGAAGCCGGCCAAGGGCTGAGTGCGCCGATGCGACGCGCATCGCAGCATCCCGTGAAGCCGATCCCGGTGCGCGCCGGGATCGGCCTGCGCGCCCCCCATGTAACGCGGGTCCTCGCCGAGAAACCGCCGATCCCCTGGCTCGAGGTGCACAGCGAGAACTATTTCGCGGCCGGCGGCGCCGCGCACGCCGCGCTCGAGCAGCTCCGGGTCGACTATCCGCTGAGCCTGCACGGCGTGGGACTGTCGCTCGGCTCGGCCGATCCGTTGGACCCGGCCCATCTGCGGCGCCTGCGGGCGCTCGTCGATCGCTACCAACCCACGTTCGTCTCGGAGCACCTGTCCTGGGGGGCGATCGACGGGACGCACTGGAATGACTTGTTGCCGCTACCACACACCCGCGAAGCGGCCGCGCTCCTCGTCGACCGCATCGACGAGGTCGAGGAAGCCCTCGGCCGGCCGATCCTGGTGGAGAACGTGTCGAGCTATCTGCGCTTTCACGCCGAGATGAGCGAGGCGGAGTTCGTCGCCGAGGTCGTCCGGCGCAGCGGCTGCGCGCTGCTGCTCGACGTCAACAACGTATACGTGAACAGCGTGAATCACGGCTTCGATCCGAGCGACTATCTGCGCGCGATACCAATCGGCGTGGTCGCCGAGATCCATCTCGCCGGCCACACGCGCAAGACCGGCCTGCCGGAGCCGCTGATCATCGACAGTCACGATGACTTCGTGAGCGCCGAGGTCTGGGCGCTCTACGAGCGCGCGATCGAGCGTTTCGGTCCCCGGCCGACCCTGATCGAATGGGACGCGCGGATCCCGTCGCTCGAAACATTGATCGAGGAAGCGGACCGCGCGACCCGGCGGCTGGAGGCGTGCCGTGCCGAGTTTGCGTGAACTGCAACGGGGCTTCGCGGCGGCGATGGCGATGCATGACCGCGCCGAAGGAATCGTTCCCGCGATCGACGGCGGTGCGATCGGCGCGAGCGCGCGGCTCGGCATCTACCGTAACGCGATCGCCGCGACCCGGCTGCGCGCCCTGGAAGATACGTTTCCCGCGGTGCTCGCGCTCGTCGGTGCCCCGTTCTTCGAACGGCTCGCGGTTCGCTACTCGGACCTCAACCCCTCGCGCAGCGGCGATCTGTGCGACTACGGCGCGCGGTTTCCGCAATTCATCGAAGGGTCCCCCGAGGCGATCGAACCGGTCCCGTATCTCGCCGACATCGCAAATCTCGAATGGCTGCGGCAGGAGGCCGCGCTCGCGGCCGACGCGGTACCCGCGCCGGACCCTCGATGGTGCCTCACGGCGGCCGTCGATCCGCGACGCCTGCGCGCGACGCTGCACCCGAGTCTGCGTTCGCTTCGCAGCGCATTCCCGGTGTTCGCGATCCATCGCTGGTGCGACACGCCGGCGGCGCCGGCGCCACGGCTCGACGACGGCCCCGAGTGCGGTTTGATCTGGCGCGCGGACGGCGAGGTCGCCGAGACCGCGATCCACCCGGCAAGCCACGCGTTCGTCGAAGCCTTGCGCGGGGGCGGCACGCTCGCGGACGCCGCGGCGGCCGGCGAATCGCAAGATGAGCTCTTTCACTTGCGCGACTGCCTCGACGGCCTGCTCGATCGCGGGTTGATCGTCGATTTCACCCCCCGAGCGAGGAACCCCTGATGCGTCCACTCGACCGATGCCTCCCGATGGTCGACCGCTTCGCGCAATACGCCGCGTCGATCGAGCCGGTCGCGCTGCTGCTGCTTCGATGGTGGGTCGCCATGGCGTTCTGGAAGGCTGGGGTCGTGAAGTTCGCCGATCCGAGCGGCACCGCGTACCTCTTCAGCGACGTCTATCACGTGCCGCTGCTCCCGCCGGCGTTCGCGGCGTTCCTCGGCACCTGGATCGAGTTGATCGTGCCGTGGTTCCTCGGTCTCGGCATCCTCGCTCGTCCGACCGCGATCTTCCTGTTCATCTACAACCTGATCTGCGTGATCTCCTACCCCGACCTCTGGCCGCACGGGTTCTGGCACGGCCTCGTCGGCCACGATTTCACCGATCACAAGATCTGGGGAATGATGCTGCTGATCGTGATCGCCCGCGGCGCGGGCACGCTGTCGATCGACACGGCGCTGGCTGGATTGCGCCGCCGGCACCCGGCCGGGTGACCTCGGCGTGCCGGGGCCTCGAAAGGCTCGTCCGGCCTGGGCGCGGTGCGCGCCGCTCGCGACGCTTCAGCCGCGGCGGAACACCAGCGTCGCGTTGGTGCCACCGAAGCCGAAGCTGTTCGACATCACGGTGTCGATCCGACGACGTTCCGTCGCGCGCAGGATCGGAAAGCCGGCGCACGCCTCGTCGAGCGTGTCGATATTCGCCGAACCCGCGACGAAGCCGTCGCGCATCATCAGCAGGCAATAGATCGCTTCCTGCACGCCGGCCGCGCCAAGCGAGTGCCCCGTCAGGGATTTCGTGGACGAGATCGGCGGCACCGACGCGCCGAAGGCGTCGCGCACCGCCTTGAGTTCGATCACGTCGCCGAGCGGCGTCGATGTGCCATGCGTGTTCAGATAGTCGATCGAACCACCTGGCAGGCCCTCGAGCGCTTGCCGCATGCAGCGAGTCGCGCCCTCGCCCGACGGTTGCACCATGTCCTGACCGTCGGCGCTGACTCCGTAGCCCACGAGTTCGGCATGGATCCGCGCGTTGCGTGCCTGCGCATGTTCCAGCGACTCCAGCACGATCATGCCGCCACCGCCCGCGATCACGAAGCCGTCGCGCTGCGCGTCGTACGCACGCGACGCGGACTGCGGTGAGTCGTTGCGCGACGAGGACAGCGCGCCCATCGCGTCGAACAGGCAGGTCAGCGACCAGTGTTCTTCCTCGCCGCCGCCGCAGAACATCACGTCCTGGTTCCCCCAGCGGATCTGCTCGGCCGCGACGCCGATGCAATGAGCGCTGGTGGCGCACGCGGAGGTCACCGAGAAACTCACGCCCTTGATCTTGAAGCTCGTCGCGAGGCAGGCGGCGACCGTGCTGCACATCGTGCGCGGGACGCGGGTCGCGCCGACTTTGCGGACGCCGCGCTCGCGCAGCAGGTCCGCCGCCTCGACGAGGTTCGCCGGCGAGCCGCCGCCGGTGCCGGCGATCAGTCCGGTGCGCACGTGGCTGATCTGCGACTCGGCGAGACCGGCATCGGCGATCGCCGCCTTCATCGAGATGGCC
>JAKBCG010000031.1 GCA_021808035.1 Pseudomonadota bacterium | reverse complement strand
GATCTTCGTCCGACTTCGGCAGGATCAACGTGAGCGGTCCCGGCCAGAAGCGCGCCGCGAGCGCGCGCGCGGGCTCGGGCATCTCGCGCACCCATCGCGGCAGGCGCCGCGGGTCGTCGATGTGCACGATCACCGGATGGTCGCTCGGACGCCCCTTCAGCGCGAAGATCTTCGCGACCGCGGCACGGTCCGCCGCATCCGCACCGAGCCCGTATACGGTCTCGGTCGGGAACGCGACGAGCCCGCCGGCGCGCAGCACCGCGACGGCCGCGCCGATGTCCTCCGGCATCGCGACGCTCACCGTGGGCGGCTCGTCCCGGCGGGCCGGACGGCGGCCGCGGCCGGCGCGTCGAGATCGATCCGCCGCCACGTTCCGTCGGCCTGACGGTCGAGCTCGTAGGTAGGCCAATAGTGATCGTCGCGCTTCAAGGTGATCACGTTGACTTCGCCGTTCCAGGATATGGTCTTGAGGCGCACCGACGAACGGTGCGGCTTGCGGGCGACCGCGCGGATGAACGCGTCGAGGTTCGCGACGGGACGGCCGTCGACCTCGGTGATCCGTCGTCCCGGGAACAGGCCGTAGTGCGCGGCCGGCGATCCGAAATAGAAGAACGAGACGAAGACGCCACGGCGCGGGATGCCACGCTGGATCGCGAGCGCGCGGTATGGCGCCTGGAGCGTTGCGCCCGCCCAGAGCAGCACCCGATCGATGCCGCGACCCCAGAGCGCGACCGGCGCCATTCGCAGCGTCCGCGCGGCGCCATCACGCCAGATCGTGACCTCCACGCTCGTCTTCTGGACGGCGCGCTCGGCCTCGCGGAACCGGTTCACCACGCGTCCATCGATCGCGAGCAGCAGATCGCCGGGTCGCAGCTGGCTCGCCTCGGGCGACCCGGCGGCGACGCGCTGGACCACGAGGACCTGACGACGCTGCTGCGCATGCGCCTCGAAGCGCTGCACCCACGCGTCGGTGAGGCCGAGCTTGCGGGCGTCCGCGAGCGAGTCGACGCCGAATTCCGTGTCCAGGGAACGGATCGGGCGGTGCTGTTCGATGTCGCTGATCATCTCCTCGACCAGCCCCGCGGGGATCCCGTGGTTCGTTTGCGCGATGCCCTGGGGCGTGTCGTACGCGAAGCTCGACCACAGCGCCCGCACGTCGCCGCGCCGATCGACGATCACTCCGTCGTAGTCGTGCGGCGGGTTCACGAGGTTCACGACCTCGATATTGCTGTCACGGAAACGCAGGGTCCGGGACAGCGGGAACGACAGGACGTCGCGCCCCGAGACCTCGGTCTCCTGCGACAGGACCCGCGCGTCGCCGCGCTGACCGATGACCCAGACGTGGTCGCCCGCCTGCAGCGGTCGGCGGTCGAATCGTGCGGCCCGCACCGGCGTATCGCCGATCAGCCGCGGATCGTACGAAATCACCGCGAGGTCGTGCAGCGGATGGATGAACACGACCTTGCCGGGCACCTCGACCGTGTTCGCGAAGGTGAGGCGCACGTCGCCGAGTGCGACCGGCACCGTGTTGCGGTCGGTGACGACCAATCCGCGCTTCGCGTCGACGATCACCCCGGTACCGTGATAATGGCGCTCGGTGACGCCGGACACCGAATACGGCATGTCGAAAGTCACCGCGACCAGCGACGGCGCCAGCCGGTCGATCAGCGGATTGCCGGTGTGCACGAACCGCGTCGACGCCGGACGCGGCGGCGGCGGCGGCGGACCCGGCGCGAGCCGTCGGCATACCCAGGTCCCGGCGCGGTCGTCGCGGGTGCAGTCGCGCGCCGGGAACCACCGCCGGTCCATCCGGATCACCTTGAGCTCGGACGCGCGCGGGTTCTGCAGGGTCGTGTAGCGCACCGTCGCCCGCTGTCCATCGGCCAGCGTCGCGAGCACGGCGGTGAATTGCGCGAGATCGTCGACGCGCCGGCCGCCGAAGCGGGTGATCAGCGCCGCGCGCGGAATGCCGGCGCTCGCGAACACGTAACCCGGGTCGGCGACGAAGATCCCCCGGATCGGCAGATGGAAGCTGCGCGCCTCCTCATAGGACAGCGGGTTCACGACCGCGTCACCGAACTCGACGTACTCGTCCGGGGTGATCGAGTTCAGGTCGATGACCGTGAGCCGCCGCGACAGGCGCGCGCCGCCGCGCTCCACCTCGACGCGGACGGGCTGGCCGACATGGTCGTCGAGCATCCTCTCGAGCGAGAAGAACTCCGGGATCGGCCGGCCGTCGATCGACAGCAGGATGTCGCCCGGCTGCAGGAACTGCGCCGCGGGCGAGCCCGGTTGCACGTCGTGGACGACCAACATCCCGGTCAGCTGCGGAAATTCGCCGCGGATGCGCGACTCCGTCGCCGCATCCAGGCCAAGCCGGGTCAGCTCGTCGTACGGCGTGTACTGGAACACCGTCTCGAGCGTGCCGCGCGGCACGGGCTCGCCGGCGTCGATGAAACGCAGCGCGCGCACCACCGCCGGCAGCGGGAAATAGAAGCTCGCCGCGGTGCCCGTCGCGCCGCCCGCGTTCAAGGCCACGACGCGCCCATGGATGTCGATCACCGGCGATCCGGAGGAGCCGCCCGACGTGCTCGACGCTGCCTGGTAATAGAACGTGTTGAAGTCGTTGTACTTGCCGTAGCCGTAGTCCGGTGCCGCCCGGTCGAGGCGCGCGAGCGTGCCGGCGAGGATCGACAACTGCTCGCCCGCATCGTTGCCGACGACCCGGATCTCGCGCCCGATGACCGCGCCGGCCGGATCGAGCGGCAACTGCGCCGGCGTGATGTAGTGCAGCTTCTTCGGGTCGTAGCGGAAGATGCCGAAGTCGTGCACGGGATCGCGGTAGACCGGATACAACGGCACTTCCTCGCGGTTTTCGAAGATCGCCTGGGCGACGACCGGTCCCGGCGTCACGACGTGCCGGTTCGTAAGGATCAGTCCGCGCTTCGCATCGATCACGAAGCCGGTGGCCTGCGCGGTCTCGTTCCATTCGGTGTCGAACGCCCGTGGCACGTCGATCTGGATCGACACGACGCCCGAGGAGATGCGCGCGAGCGTACGTGCCCAGCGATCCTCGGCGTCACCGGCCGGCGTGACGCAACCGCATCGCGGCAGGGCAGGCGCGGCGGGCGCGACCGAGGCGATCGCGGCCCAAGCCGCGATCGCGAGCGTTACGGCGCGGTACCTCACGCGCTCATCCGCCGGACCGCTTCGCTTGCCAGCCAAGCTTCACGAGTTCCGCGACGATGGTGTCCCGATGCTCGCCCTGGATTTCGATCACGCCGTCGCGCACGGTGCCGCCGGAACCGCAGCGCTTCTTCAACTGCGCCGCGAGTGCGTCGAGCTCGGTCGCGGTCAACGGCAGGCCGCTGACCGTCGTGACGCCCTTGCCGGCACGGCCCTGCGTCGCGCGGCCGACCCGCGGCCGTGGTGGCGCGGCGGCGCCCGGGGCTCCCCGCGGGCACACGCACTGGCGGACCGGCCGACGGCAGTTCGAGCACAGCGCGCCGATCGCGGTCGTATGGGCGGGTCTCACGTTCATCGGCCGCATTATGCCGGGTAACGGTTCGCCGTCATACCGAGACGGGGCGCGCTAGAATGGGCGCCGGGGCACGTTCGCCCCGGATGAGCACTTTCGGACATGATCCCGCGCAGACACTCCCGCAGCGTCAAAGTCGGCTCCGTGACCATCGGCGGCACCGCCCCGATCGTCGTGCAGTCGATGACCAACACCGATACCGCCGACGTCGATGCGACCGTCGCCCAGGTTGCGCTGCTCGCGCGCACCGGCTCGGAGATCGTCCGCGTCACGGTGAACAACGAGGCGGCGGCCGCGGCCGTGCCGCGGATCCGCGAGCGGCTCGACGCGCAGGGCGTGTCGGTGCCGCTGGTCGGCGATTTCCATTTCAATGGCCACCGCCTGCTCAAGGCGCACCCGGCCTGCGCCGAGGCGCTGGCGAAGCTGCGGATCAACCCGGGCAACGTGGGTCGCGGCAGCAAGCGCGATCCGCAGTTCGCCGAGATGATCGAAGTCGCGTGCCGCTATGAAAAGCCGGTGCGGATCGGCGTCAACTGGGGCAGCCTCGATCAGGATCTGCTCACGCGGATGATGGACGAGAACTCGCAGCGGCCCGCGCCGCGCACGGCGCTCGACGTGATGCGCGAAGCGATCGTCGTCTCGGCGCTCGCGAGCGCCGAGCGGGCCGAGTCGCTCGGGCTCGCCGGCGACCGGATCGTGATCAGCGCGAAGGTCAGCGGCGTGCAGGACCTGATCGCGGTTTATCGTACGCTCGCGCAGCGCTGTGACTATCCGCTGCACCTCGGGCTGACCGAGGCCGGAATGGGCAGCAAGGGCATCGTCGCCTCGACCGCCGGGATCGGCGTCTTGCTGCAGGACGGTATCGGCGACACGATCCGCGTGTCGCTGACCCCCGAGCCAGGCGGCGACCGCACCCAGGAAGTGATCGTCGCGCAGGAGATCCTGCAGACGATGGGGCTGCGCGCATTCACGCCGATGGTCGTCGCGTGCCCGGGCTGCGGGCGCACGACGAGCACCTACTTCCAGGAACTCGCGCAAAAGATCCAGACCCACATCCGGCATCGGATGCCGCAGTGGCGCAAGGAACACGTCGGAGTCGAGGAGATGACGGTCGCGGTGATGGGCTGCGTCGTCAACGGCCCGGGCGAGAGCAAGCACGCGAACATCGGCATCAGCCTCCCTGGCACGGGCGAAGTGCCGGTGGCGCCGGTCTACGAGGACGGCGAGAAGACCGTGACGCTGAAGGGCCAGCGGATCGCCGAGGAATTCCAGGATCTCGTCGAGCGTTATGTCGAGCGGCGCTTCGTCCGGAAGGCCGGATGAGCGAACTTGACGCGACGACGGCGCTCGCCGAACGCCGGTGCGTGCCCTGCGAAGGCGGCGACCCGCCCCTGACCCGGCCGCAGGCCGAAGCGCTGCTTGCGGGTTTGCATCGGGACTGGGCGCTCGACGACGAGGCGAAGAGCATCGTCCGCACGTTCCGGTTTCGCGATTTCTTCCGGACGATGAGCTTCGTGAATGCGCTCGCGCACGTCGCGAACACCGAGGATCACCACCCGGATCTCGAGGTCGGATACGACCGCTGCCGGGTGCGTTACCGGACCCATTCGATCCGCGGCCTGTCCGTCAACGACTTCATCTGCGCGGCAAAGATCGACCGTCTGTGATCGCCCCGCCGCCGGCGACCAACGGCGGAAGATCGCCGGCCGTACCGAGCGCCTGCGCGGCGAACCAGCGTTTCGCGAGCGGCAACCGCCCGACCAGACCGAGACCTGCGGATCGCAGTACCGCGAGCACCGGGTCGGTGTTCGAGAACAGCCGGTCCAGCGCATCGAATCCGGCCGCCGCCGGCAGCACCTCGCTCCTGCGCCAACGTTCGTAGCGCCGCAGCACGCGCCGATCCCCGAATATCCGCGGATCGGCGGCCGCCTCGAGCACCGCGACCAGCGCGCCGCAGTCGAGCAGTCCGAGGTTCAAGCCCTGTCCGGCGAGCGGATGCACCGCGTGCGCGGCGTCGCCGAGCAGCGCGACGCGATCGCCGACCATCCGATCGGCGGTCCGTAGTCGCAGCGGGTGTCGGCCGATGGCCGAGTCGAGCTGCGTCTTGCCGAGCACTCCCGCGCTCGCCGACTCCAGCGCTTCGCTGAACGACGTCGGCTCGAGGGAGCACAGCCGGTCCGCTTCGTCGCGCACCACGCTCCAGACGATCGACGAACGCCCATCGCTGAGCGGCAGGAGCGCGAGCGGCCCGGTCGGCAGGAAGCGCTGCCAGGCCGTGTTGCGGTGGCCGATCGCGGTCGCGACGTGCGCGACCAGCGCATCCGCCGCGTAACCATGCCCCGAGGTGCCGATGCCGAGCCGCTGCCGGGTCGGCGATTCGGCGCCGTCGGCGACCGCGACGAGACCGGCGGCGACTTCCCGCCCATCGCCGAGCCGGATTTGCGCCGCGGCCTCGTCGATCGACACGGTGCGCACGCCCGCCTCGACGACGACGACGCCGAGTTGTCGCGCGGCCTGCAAGCCATGCCACTTCAATGAGCGCCCGTCGACGATGTGGCCGAGGTCAGGTTCGCCGATCTCGGCGCAGTCGAACGTCAGCGAGCCCGCGCCGGCGGGGGATCCGGCCGCGTCCCAGACGCACAGGCGTTCGTAGGGCTGGATCCGCGCGCGCGGCAGCCGCTCCCAGACCCCGCTCGCCGCGAGCAGACGCTGCGAGGCGCGATTGATCGCGAACACCCGCAGATCCCAGTCCGGGCCGTCACCGTCTCGCGCGGGTTGCGGATCGATCAGCGCGACCCGGCCCGGCGGGCAGACCCGTCGCGTGACGAGCAGCGCCGCGAGCACGGATCCGACCAGGCCCGCGCCGACGATCGCGACGTCGAACTCCCGCTTCATCGCAGTGCGACCCCGCGCGCGAGTTTCGGCACCCGGCCGAGCGCGCCGGTGCTGAGCGCTGACAGCGTCCGCTTCGCCGGCGGCAGGAGGTCGAAGGCCAGCAAACCGAGATTGCGGGCACATCGCACGCTCGGCAAGGGATTCGCGAACAGGCGGACGAGGCCGTCGGTGAACCGGGTGATCGCGCGGCGGTCGCTGCGCCGCCATTCGTCGTAGCTCGAGAGGAGCGCGGGATCGCCGAAATCGCGACCTTCGGCCGCACCCCGCTGCGCGAGGAGTTCGGCGAGGCACGCGACGTCTCGCAGGCCGAGGTTGAATCCCATGCCGGCGACCGGATGCAGGCTCTGCGCGGCGTTGCCGACGATCGCGCAACGCGCGCCGCTGGTCGCGCGCGCCTGCGTGAGCGCGAGCGGATACGCGACGCGGTGTCCCGCCTTGAGGAAGCGCCCGAGCCGGAATCCGAACCGATCCTGCACCTCCCGGAGGAACTCGGCGTCGGACGCGCCGAGCATCGATTCGACCGCGGTGCGGCGCACGGTCAGCACCAGCGTGCAACGTCCATCGGCGAGCGGCAGCAGCGCGAGCGGTCCCGACTCGGTGAAACGCTCGTACGCGACCTCATCGTGGTAGCGCTGCGGCAGCACGGTCGTGATGATCGCGCTCTGGTCATAGTCGCGGGTCTCGATGCCGATGCCCGCCGCCTTGCGCACCGCCGAATGCGCGCCATCGGCGGCGACCACGAGCTGCGCCTCGACCCGCGTCGGCGCGCCGTCCCTGTTCGTCAGCCGCAGCTCCACGGCATCCGCCATGCAGGCCACGGTCTCGAGCTTCGCCGGGCAGTACACCTGCGGTGACGGTCCGCGTTCGATCGACCGCCACAACGCGGCGCCGAGCGCGCGGTTCGGGACGACGTATCCAAGCGCGGCGAGGCCGAGCTCGGCCGAATCGATGCGGGCGAAGCCGAACCGACCCCGGTCCGAGACGTGAATCCTGCGGATCGGCGTCGCCGCCGCCTCGACGTCCGCCCACACGCCGATCGCATCGAGGATCCGCCGACTGCCGTTCGACAGCGCGGTCGTGCGCTCATCGAAGCTCGGCTGTGCGGCACCGTCGTACGGCACCGCCTCGATCAATGCCACGGACAGCTCGAGCGGTAGCAGTGCGGCGGCGAGGCTGGCCCCGACCATGCCTCCCCCGACGATTGCGACGTCGACCTTCCGGGTCATGACGCTTGCACCAGACGCTCCAGCGCGTCCGGGTCCTTCTCGAGAGCGGCCGTCAACACTTCCGGACCCTCCGCGCCGATCCATACGTCGTCCTCGATGCGCACGCCGATGTTCCAGAACTCCTTCGGGACCTTCGGAGACGGGCGCAGATAGATGCCAGGTTCGACCGTGACGACCATGCCGGGTTCCAGCAGACGCCACTCGCCGTCGACCTTGTAGTCGCCGACATCATGGACGTCGAGGCCGAGCCAATGGCCGGTGCGGTGCCCGAAGAACTCCCGGTAGGCGCCTTCCTTGATCAGCCGGGCCGGACGGCCCTTCAGCAGGCCGATCTCGACCAGCCCGTGCGTGATCACGCGCACCGCCGCCTCGTGCGGGTCGTTCCAGTCGTTGCCCGGACGGGCCTTGTCGATGGCCGCCGCCTGGGCACGCAGCACGATCTCGTACACGGCCCGTTGCGGGGGCGTGAAGCGCCCGCCGACGGGGAAGGTGCGCGTCACGTCCGCCGCATAGCAGTCGAACTCGCAACCGGCGTCGATCAGCAACAGCTCCCCGTCGCGCAGCATCTGGTCGTTGTCGCGATAGTGCAGGATGCAGGTGTTCGCGCCGCCGCCGATCACCGGATGATAGGCGTGCTCGGCGTGGTGGCGCTTGAACTCGTGGATCAGCTCGGCGGCGATCTCGTACTCGAACACGCCGGGGCGCGCGAACCGCATCGCGCGCCGATGGCCGCCGACCGTGATCTCGGCCGCCCGGCGCATCGCGGCGATTTCCCCGCGGCTCTTGAACAGGCGCAGATCGTCGATCAGGTGCGACAGCGCGGCGATCTCCTGCGGCGCGCAGGTCCCATGGCGCGCCTCGACCCGCAGCGCATTGACCCAGCCCAGGACGCGCGGATCGAATTCCTCGTTGATGCCCATCGTGTAGTGGATCTTCGGGCGCCCTTCCATCAGGCCGAACAGGATCTCGTCGATGTCGGCGATCGGGAACGCGTCGTCGGCCCCGTAATCGTCGACCGCCCCTTCCGGTCCGGCACGTGGCCCGTCCCAATCCTCGCGTTCACGGTCCCGGTCCCGGACGAACAGCAGGTACTCGCCCTGTGCCCGGCCCGGCGCGAGCACCGCGACCGCATCGGGTTCCGGGAAACCGGTGAGGTAGTGGAAATAGCTATCCTGCCGGTAGTCGTACTCGATGTCGCCGTTGCGGGTCCGGACCGGCGCGGCCGGCAGGATTGCGATCGCGTCGCGACCGAGCGAACGCATCAATTGCGCGCGGCGGCGGCTGAATTCCTTGCGATCCACGTCGGACGATGCTTCGCTCAGTGCAGCTGCGGGCCCGGCGAGAACACCTGCGCCCGCAGCGGATGCAGTTCTTCGAACACCACCTGCGCGGCCACGCGGATGAACTCCACCAGCTCCGCGTAGGCCTGTTCGTTCGCCTCGTCGCCGTCGGCGTCGTCGCCGCTCGCGCGGGCGATCTCGGTGAAATCGCGGACGATCTCCCCGACGTGTCCGGACAAGGCGTCGAGGTCGGCGATCCGGCCGGCGCCGAGTCCGTACAGGAAGCCCGTGCACCACAACGCCAGCGCATTCGCCCGGCCCGACAATGGCTGCTCGTCGTCGGGCAACAGTGGCGCGAACGCCATTCCCTGGTCGCCGAACGCCGCCGCGGTCGCGCTGAATACCCGCTCGATCGTCGCCACGTCTTCCGGCACCAACGACGCGGCGTGGGGCAGGATTTCGTTCACCCAGTCGTCGATCCGGTATGGCGACGTCGCGCACAACGCGCCGCACAAGGATCCATGGGCCTCGGCGGCATCGGCATGGCTGCCCGCCGCCGCGAGAATGTCCTCGAAGTCTTTGAAGCGGATGCCCGGGATCATGGCCGCATGATACCCCATGCCGCGCGCGGCGCCCTTTGCAATGCGGTGGGCTGGGCTCTATATTCCTGTTCCATGGGCGAACCCGCAGCGAAATCCGCCGTCGAGCTCGAGCTCAAGCGGCTCGAGAAGCGCCTGGACGACTTGATCGCGACGGTTGGCCAGATCAAGGAAGAGAACCGTGCGCTGCGGCAGCGCCAGGAAGCGCTCACCAGCGAGCGCGCGAGCCTGCTGCAGAAGAACGAGCAGGTGCGCGCCCGGGTCGAGGCGATGATCGGACGGCTGAAATCGATGGAACAGCAATGAGCGACACGCCGGCCCGGGTCACCGTTCGGATCCTCGAGAAGGAATACCAGATCAGCTGCCCCCCCGAGGAGCGCGCGGCGCTGCTGGATTCCGCGGAATTCCTGAACGCGCGGATGCGCGAGATCCGCGATGGTGGCAAGGTGGTCGGTCTCGACCGCATCGCGGTGATCGCGGCCTTGAACATGGCGAACGAGCTGCTGCGGATGCGCCAAAGCGACACCCATCTGGAGACCGAGGTCGGCGGACGCTTGCGTATCCTGCGCGAGCGGGTAGAGTCTGCATTGGAGAAGGGCCAGCAGCTCGAGCTGTGAGACGCCCCTCTCCCGAGTCAAAGGTTTGGCGCCGCCTGCGGTGTTCGATGCGGATCGGGTTACCTCTCGACCCTAATTTGTAAACCCCAGGGACCGGAGTCTTGCCGGCAACATTGTGCAAGTCCGCCGAGAGCGGAAAGCCTTAATTGCTGCAGACGGTCCCACTTGTTGCTCAGGTCGGGAGCAACGGTCCAAAACGGCACAGGCGGGTGGCGCCATCCACTCCACGGACCGCGAGACGATGAAGACCGGCAAAACGGCCTTGCGCACCGAGTTGCGCGCGCGGCGGCGCGCGCTGTCCGCCGGGGAACGTGCGGCCCGCTCACGCGACGCCGCGCTCGCGATCATCCGCTTGCATCGTTTCGCGGCCGGGGCGGCGGTCGCGATCTACGTTCCGATGCACAGCGAGACCGACACCGCCCGCCTGGTCGCGAGCGCGCGCCGGCGCGGCGTCCGCCTGTACCTACCGGTCATCGCGAACCAGCGCCGGCGGACGCTGCGATTCTATCCGCTCGTGGGACGTATGCGCCCGGGCGCCTATGGAATCCCCGAACCCCGCCGCTCCGGTCGACCGGTCGGCGCACGCTGGCTGAACCTCGTCGTCGTTCCCGTGGTCGGGGTCGACCGTCACGGACACCGGCTCGGGATGGGTGGCGGATATTACGACCGCGCGTTCGCGTTTCGCGCGCGACGGCGAGCCTGGCGCGGACCTCGATTGATCGGCATCGCATTCGACTGCCAGCGCGTCGAGGCAATCTCGGCCGACCGGTGGGATTTGCGCCTCGATGCGCTCGCGACCGAGAGCGGCCTGACCACGTTCGCGGGACCACACCGATGAATCACTGGCTGATGAAATCCGAGCCCGAGACGTTCGGGATCGACGATCTCGCCGCCCTGCCGCGCAAGGTCACCGCGTGGGACGGCGTGCGCAACTTCCAGGCGCGCAACCTGTTGCGCGACGAGTTCCGCAAAGGCGATCAGGCGTTCTTCTACCACTCCGGCTGCGCCGACCCGGGCATCGTCGGGATCGTCGAAGTGGCGCGGGCAGCGTACCCGGACCCGACCGCTCTCGATCCAGAGGACGCCCATTACGATCCGGTCGGCACCCCCGACGCGCCGCGCTGGTACGTCGTCGACGTGCGCCTCGTCCGCAGGCTCGATCGGCCGATCACGCTGCGGGAGTTGCGTTCGCACGCGCGTGGCGCGCTCAGGGATCTCGTGATCCTGCGTCGAGGCAACCGATTGTCGGTGACGCCGGTGACGAAGGCGCAGTGGGATTTCATCCTCTCGCTCGAGTGAACGCGAACGCGACTACCACAGAGTCGATGGATCGATGTGACGTATTGCTTGAATTTTGATGATTCGTGTATATACTCGGTCCCCGGACTAACCCGACAACGGAGTTTTCAACATGGCAGCGAAAGCAAAGAAGGCCAAGAAAAAGGTAGCCAAGAAGAAGGCCGCCAAGAAGAAGTAAGCCTTCGAATCGAACCGACTGTGCCCGCGAAAGCGGGCACAGTCGTTTCTGAGGATCGGAAAGTCATGGACACCCGCGCGAAGAAGCGAGCGGCCGCCGAAGCGGCGCTGCGTTACGTCGAGGACGACATGGTCCTCGGGATCGGCACCGGCTCGACCGTCGAGGAGTTCATCGGCGCGCTCGGCGCGAGCCGCGTGCGCGTGCGCGGCGCGGTCTCCAGTTCGGCCGCGACCTCCGCGCGCCTGCGCGACGCCGCGATACCCGAGATCGACCTGAACAGCGCCGGCGATCTGCCGCTCTACGTCGACGGCGCCGATCAGGCGACGCCGCACGGTGTCTTGATCAAGGGTGGCGGCGGGGCGCTGACCCGCGAGAAGATCGTCGCGGCCGCGTCGTCCCGGTTCGTCTGCATCATCGACGACCGGAAGTTGGTCGACCTGCTCGGCGCGTTCCCGCTGCCGGTCGAGGTGATCCCGATGGCGCGCTCCTACGTCGCGCGTCGCGTGGTCGCACTCGGTGGCGAACCGGTCTGGCGCCAGGGGTTCGTGACCGACAACGGCAATGTGATTCTCGACGTGCACAACCTGCGGATCGAGGACCCGGTGGCGCTCGAAGCGCGCATCGACGCGATCGCGGGCGTCGTCACCGTCGGCTTGTTCGCGCGGCGGGGGGCCGACGAGCTCCTGGTCGCGGGAGACGACGGCGTCCGACGGATCGCGGTGTCCGGCCCCTGATCGGCCGCGGGCGGGTCAGATCTCGACGCGGGTACCGATCTCGACGACCCGCCCTGGCGGCAGCCCGTAGAAATCGGCGACCACCTGGGCATTGCGCGCCATCTGGATGAACGCGCGACGTCGCAGCGGCGGCAGGTCCGATCGGCGCCCCGGGATCAGTTCCTCCCGGCTCAGGAAGAACGTGGTCTTCTCCGGTTCGTACGGCACGCCGTGACTCTCCGCCAGTCGCAGGATCTCCGCGATGTTCGGCGACTCCATGAAGCCGAAGTGCGCGACGAATCGCAGGATGCCGGCGCCGACCTCGGTCACGTTGAGCCGCTTCGCGATCGGGATCCGCGGCTCCTCGCGCGTGACGATCGTGAGCAGCACGACCCGTTCGTGCATCACCCGGTTGAACTTGATGTTGTTGAGCAACGCGCGCGGGATGCCCGATGCCTTCGCATCCAGGAAGATCGCCGTGCCGGCGACGCGCACCGGGGGATCGCGCTTGAGATCGTCGAGGAAGTCGCGGACCGGCTTCTGTTCGCGTAGCAGCCGGGTCAGCAGACTCGCCCGCCCCCGCTGCCAGGTCTGCATCAGCCAGTAGATCGTCAGCCCGGCCGACAACGGCAGCCAGCCGCCCTCCTCGAGCTTCGTGAGATTCGCGAACAGGAACGCGAGGTCGACGATGAACAGCAGGGAGATCCCCGCGCGCAACGGCCAGCTCCCGCGGCCGTAGCGCGACTTGATCAAGCTGAGCGTGAGCGGTGTCACGATCGTCATCGCGCCCGAGACCGCGAGTCCATAGGCGCCGGCGAGCGCCGCGGAGCTGCCGAAACCGACGATCAGCGCGAGCGCCGCGGTCATCAGCACCCAATTCATCGTCGGCACGTAGATCTGCCCGACGTTCTCGGCGGAGGAGTGCTCGATGTGCAGGCGCGGGAGCAGCCCGAGGCTCACCGCGGTGCTGGTGACCGAGAACACGCCCGAGATCACCGCCTGCGACGCGATCACGGTGGCCGCGGTCGCGAGCAGCACGAGCGGCAGCAGCGCCCACGACGGCGCCATCAGATAGAACGGATTGCTGATCGCCAGCGGATGCTCGAGCAGCATCGCACCCTGCCCGAAGTAATTCAGCAGCAACGC
>JAKBCG010000416.1 GCA_021808035.1 Pseudomonadota bacterium | reverse complement strand
TGAGCGGCTCCCGATCTAGCACGTTGCGCAGGCCGACGACCACCGCGGTGTTGCCCGAAACGATCAGGTCGCGGCGAAAGAACAAGGAATCGCTGTCGATCCGTCCCTCGAGCAGGTCGACGAGCACGCGGGTGCTCGCGCGAATCGTCGCATCCGCGCCGTGCGCCTCCCGCGGGATCACGCCGAGCCGCGCCGGGTCGCGCCCGAACGCGAGCGCGAAACCGTACGGCAGATCGTTCGGGATCACGTGCACGACCGCCGGATCGAGTGCGAGGAGATTCCGGGGCAGGCGCGGATGGGCCCGCTCGACGCTGCGCAGCACCGCCGTGGCGACCGCGTGCGCGACCGACCGCGGCAGCCATATCGCGCCGAATTGCAACAGTGCGAGCGGGGTGCCGCCGTCGTCGACCCCGGCCGGCGGCGCGCTCATCGGGACCGGCAACGCGTGCCCGAGGTCCTCGAGGTCATGGGGAGTCTGCATAGATCCGACGCAGTATGCCGGGTCGGACGATCGCGAAACTGACGGCGCGCAGTTTATGGGGACGAACACGGATCCACCATTCGAGGTTGGCGCTCGCCTCCCCCGACCGGTTAGGATCGGCTCCTCGCACCCGGAGGACGCCCATGCTCGTTCATCGTGCCGTATTGATCTCGCTCGCCGCCGGTCTCGCGAGCACGGCCGGTTGGGCCGCCGCGCCGGCGAACCCACCGGGCGCACCGGTTGCGGCGGCCGCGAAGACGGTGCCGGCACCGGTGCCGAAGCCGCGCACCGCCGTCACCCATCACGTCGCCGAGATCGGCGGCCAACGGATCGCGTACACGGCGACCGCGGGCACGCTGCTGCTCTACGACGCGAAGCATCGCGCGACCGCGAGCGTGTTCTACGTCGCCTACACGCGGGACGGCGTCGATCCGGCCCGCCGGCCGGTCACGTTCGCGTACAACGGCGGACCCGGTTTCGCCTCGGCGCTCGTCGACGTCGGCGGGTTCGGGCCGCGCCGGATCGATTGGCCCGCGCCCGGCGATGCGGCCGCGATGCAGCCGCCGTATCGGCTCGTCGACAATCCCGACAGCATCCTCGCACGTACGGACCTCGTGTTCATCGATGCGGTCGGAACCGGCTACAGCCGGATCGTCGGCAAGGGCAAGCCGAAGATGTTCTACGGGATCGACGGCGACGCGCAGGCGTTCGCGCAGTTCATCGAGCGCTACGTCACCCAGGCCCACCGCTGGAACTCGCCGAAGTTCCTGCTCGGCGAGAGCTACGGCACGACGCGTTCCGCGGTGCTCGCCGCGGACCTCGTGCGCCAGGGCGTCTACGTGAACGGCGTGATCCTGTGCTCGACGGTGCTGGATTTCGCGACGCTCAACTTCACCGCGGGCAACGACCTGCCGTTCGCGCTGTACCTGCCGTCGTACGCGGCGGTCGCCTGGTACCACCACCGGTTGCCGGCCACGGAAACCCTCGTGCAAGCGGTGGACTCGGCCCGCGCCTACGCCGGCTCGGATTACCTGCGCGCGCTGTTCGCGGGCTCGGCGCTCCCGGCCGCGGAACGGGCCCGCGTCGCGAGCCACCTCGCGGCGCTCACCGGGTTGCCGGCGCCGCTGTGGGAACGCGCGAACCTGCGGATCACGCTGCCGGTCTTCATGCGACGACTGCTCGGTGCGGACGGCCCGATGACCGGACGATACGACGCGCGATTCACCGCGCCGGAGCTGCAACCGCTGTCGCCGACCCCGGGCACGAGCGCGGCCGGCGCGTCGACGACCGCGATCTGGGGCGCGCTGACCGCGAGCTTCGACGCGTACCTGCGCGACGATCTGCACTACCGCAGCGATCGCCCGTACGTGCAGTCGAGCAACCCCGTGTTCAAGGCGTGGAACTGGACCTATCGCTCGCCGCTCAACGCGCTCGGCAGCGGCGTCGGCAACCTGAAATCGCGCAACGTCGCACCGGCGCTCGCCCGCGCGATGACCAACGATCCGGGGATGCAGGTCCTGTTCAACAACGGCTACTACGACATGGCGACGCCGTTCTTCGCGACCGACTACACGATCGAGCACCTCGGTCTCGACCCCGGCGCGCTCGCCCGGATCCACGAGGCGTACTATCCGGTGGGCCACATGCTGTACGTGAACCCGTCGGTCGAACCCGCGCTCGCGCACACGATCGACGAATTCATCGCGGCGGCGGCTCCGCGGGCCGCACGCTGACGGAGCGCACTGCCCGCGGCCGGGCCACCGGGCGCCCGCGCCCGACGCTCATTCCGTCTTGTGGGCGATCGCGCGCCGGATCCGATGGATGCCGACCGCCGCGAGCCCGGCGACGATCGGAATGCTGAGACCCATCACGAGCTCCGGCGGCACGCGGTAACCGAGCGCGTCGAGGCCGCCGACCGCGTGGCCGATCAGGCCGACGACGTAGTACGTGATCGCGGCGACCGACAATCCTTCGACCGTCTGCTGCAACCGCAGCTGCGCCCGGCCGCGGCGGTCCATCGAT
>JAKBCG010000415.1 GCA_021808035.1 Pseudomonadota bacterium | reverse complement strand
GATCCGGCGACCGGCGCGACTGCTCGCGTTCGACCGCGGGTTCGAGCGCGCGGCACCCGCGCTCGCCGCGCTGCTGGCGGCGCTGTGTGGCGCCCTCGAGATCCGCCCCTACGCGGCACGGGTGCTCGCCGCGCTCGCGGCCGCCGGGCATCACCGCACGGACTTGATCGACCTGGCGGCCTTTCCGCACGTGGTCCTCGGTACCGCGCTCGCGCTGATGTCGTTCGGCCTGCTGCTGCGCGCGCGCATCGCCTGGGTGATCGCGCTGCTGCTCGGCGCGCTCATCGCCGCGTTGTCCTGGCGGCACGCGCAGGCGCCGACGCTGGCGTTCGGGACCGCCGCCCTGCTCATCGCCGTGCTGCTCGCCGCGACGCGGCGCTTCGATCGCAGCAACCTCGCCGCGAGCTCGCTGTTCGCGCTGCTGAGCGTCGGCACGCTGCTGCTGTACGGGGTGCTCGGCTCGCTGTGGTTCGGCGCGGGCTACACGCCGGCGATACGCGACCTGCCGACGGCGTTCTACTATACGATCGAGACGATGTCGACGGTCGGTTACGGCGACATCGTGCCGCGCACGACCGAGGCGCGAATGTTCACGGTGTCGATGATCGTGCTCGGCATCACGGTATTCGCGACGACGTTGTCGGTCGTGATCGGACCGCTGGTCGGCGGCAGCATCAAGCGCGCGCTCGAGGGTCGCATGCAGAGCAAGCAACGCACCGGACATTTCGTGATCATCGGCACCTCCGCGCTCGCATATGCGCTCTGGAAGCAGCTGCAGGCGCGCGGTGCGGCGGTGACCGTGATCGCGCCACCCGACCGGCCGTCGCCGTACCCGGCCGAGGCGGACGTGATCACCGGCGACCCGACGCGCAACGAGGTGCTCGAGGAGGCCGGCGTTCCGCACGCCCAGGCGGTGCTCACGCTGCGCGACGACGACGCGGAAAACGCGTTCGTGGTGCTCGCGGTCAAGGAGATCGCGCCGCAGGTGAAGACGATCGCCGGCGTGAACGACGCGCGGCACCTCGCCAAGATCCGGCGGGTGCAGCCGGACATGCTGTTCGCGCCGCAGGTGCTCGGCAGCGACCTGCTGGTGCGCACGCTGTTCAACGAACCGATCGACAAGGACACGGTCGACCAGCTCCTGTTCGCCCGCAATTGACGATTCCGCGGCGCGCGACGGTGACCGGCCGCGCGCCGCGCGGACCCTCACGGGGCCCGGGGTGGCTCGGCGCGCGCGGTCGTCGAGCGCAGGATCTCGGCGAGGCGCCGCGCACCGGGCCCCGCGTAATCCGGATCCGGCAGGATCAGGTACAGCTCCACCCGCCGTTCGCCCCCCTCGCGCAGCGGCAGCGGCCGCAACGCGCCGCTCTCGAGCTCGTCGCGGATCATCTCGTCGGGGTACCAGGCAAAGCCGAGCCCGAGCTGCACGGCTCTGATGGCGGTCGCCTTGTGGCTCACCGTCCAGCGCCGCTCGGCGCCGAGCCATCCGGACTCCCGGTGCCGGCGCAGGCCCGAGTCGCGGATCACCATCTGGCGATGCACGCGCAGGTCCTGATGGGTGATCGGCCGGCCGAGCGCGTGCAACGGATGATCGGGCGCCGCAACGGCGACGAAACGCAGCGAAATCAACGGGTCGCCAACGAAGCCGGGCGGGATGATCGACCCGATCGCGAGATCGACCTGGCGCTGCGTCAATGCGTCCTCGGTACCGCCGAGCACCGTCTCGTACAGTTCGATCCGCATCGCCGGCCGCTCGGCCGCGAACACGCGCAAGGCCTCGAGCAACAGCCAGGTCGGGAACACGACGTCGACCGCAAGCCGCAGCTCGGGCTCCCAGCCGGCGGCGAGCGTCGCCGCGGCCGCCTCGAGCGCGAGGGCCTCCTCGGTGAGCGCGCGCGCGCGCCGATAGAGCAACTGACCGGTCGGCGTCAGCACCGCCTTGCGGCCCTGGATCTCGAACGCCTTGACGCCGAGCACCGTCTCGAGTTTCTGGACCGCATAGGTGACCGCGGACTGGCTCTTGTGCAGCCGGGTGGCCGCGGCCGCATAGCCGCCCGCTTCGACCACGGCGATCAAGGCTCGCCATTGTTCGAGCGTGATCCGCGCGACGTTCCCGGAATTCTTCATCTATCTAATATATTGATAGATCATTGGTAAAAAATCGACTTTTATAACTATTTAATCAATAGTTAAATGATCGGGCCGTCACGATCGACGGCGGCTTCCAGAGGGCCCCGGGCGGGCCAGGAGTAGCGCGATGAATTCATGGCAAAAATCGGCGGACCTCGCGGGCCGCGTGCTGTTGGTGATCCTGTTTCTGCTCGCCGGCATCTCGAAGATCGGCGGGTATGCGGGCACTCAAGCCTATATGCAATCGGCCGGAGTCCCGGGCGCGCTGTTGCCGCTCGTGATCCTCACCGAGATCGGCGGCAGCGTGTTGGTCGCGCTCGGGTTGTGGACGCGGCTGGCGGCGTTCCTGCTCGCCGGGTTCAGTCTGCTCGCCGG
>JAKBCG010000414.1 GCA_021808035.1 Pseudomonadota bacterium | reverse complement strand
TCGGCGGCCGGTTGATCGAGCGGCGTTCGATCGATTACGTGCCGCTCGCCGAGCGGCACGGCAAGGTCTGGCATCTTTGGCCGGTCTGGTTCGCCGGCGACGCGCATCTGGCGACGGTCGCGACCGGGGTCGTCGGCGTCGCGCTCGGCGGCAACCTGGTCTGGATGACGGTCGCGGTCGTGCTGGGGTCGGCGCTCGGCACCTTCTTCATGGCCTTCCATTCGACCCAGGGCCCGCAGCTCGGGTTGCCGCAGATGATCCAGTCGCGCCCCCAGTTCGGCTACGTCGGCGCACTGCTCGTCTGGGGGGTCGCGCTGATCGCCTACATCGGGTACAACGCGTTCAACCAGATCCTCGCCGCGCAGACCGTCCACAGTCTCTACGGCGGCGCCGCCGCCCCGACGATGATCGGCTTCACGGCACTGTCGGTGTTCTTCGCGGTCGTCGGCTACGATTTGATCCACCTCGCGCAGCGCATGATCGCCTACACGCTGATCGTCGCGCTGCTGGTGTTCTCGGTCGCGGTGTCCCTGCATGCCGGCTTCGACGCGCGCGAACTCGACTGGCGCGAGTTCGTCGCGGTGCCGTTCCTCGCGCAGGTGTTCGCCGCGGCGTCCTACCAGGTCTCGTGGTCGATCTACGTGTCCGATTATTCGCGCTATCTGCCGCGCGACGTCGGCGTGACCGCGTCCTTCTGGTGGACCTACCTCGGCGCGTTCATCGGCGGCACCTGGACGATGCTGGTCGGCACCGTCGCGGCGGCGGCGTTCCCGCACCTGGAGGTGGTGGCGGCTTTGCGCGCGGCGGCCGACGCGGTGCTGCCGCATTTCGGCAAGCCGTTGCTGATCTGTTCGCTGCTCGGGCTGGTCACGATCACTTCACTGAACTTCTACGGTGCGTCGCTCACCTTGATGAGCGTCGCCGACTCGCTCGCCTCGGTGAAGCCGTCGCTCGGCAAGCGCCTGTTCGCGGTGCTCCTGTCCGCGGTCGCCGCGACCAGTCTCGCGCTCGCCGCGTCGCGCGACTTCGTCACCCAGTTCGGCGAGTTCCTCGCGGTCCTGCTGTACCTGTTCACGCCGTGGACGGCGATCAACCTCGTCGATTTCTACTGGGTGCGCAAGGGCCATTATTCGGTGCGGGAGATCTTCAATCCCCACGGCATGTATGGCCGCTGGAACTGGCGCGGGCTCACCGCGTACTTCGTCGGATTCGCCGCGATGATCCCGTTCTTCAGCACGGACTTGTACAAAGGGCCGATCGCCCGGGCGCTCGGCGGCGCCGACGTCGCGATGCTCGTCGGGTTGCCGGTGTCGGCGTTCGTCTACGTGTGGGCGTGCCGTTCGCTCGACCTGGAGAAGGACCGGGCGGATGCGCAACGCGCCGACGCCGGCCTCGACCCGGTCCCGGAACCCGGGTCCGATTCCGCGCCCGCGGTCGTTGCGATCGCGCCGGAGGCGCTGTGAGGGCGGTTCGCGCCGGCTGACCCGGTCAGCGATGCTCCTCGAGGAAGCGGGCGATCACCGCGGCGACCTTGCGCGGTTGCTCCCAGAACGGGTTGTGGCCGAGGCCCTTGAAGATCTTCACTTGCGCGTGCGGCAGGCCGGCCCGCAGCGATGCGCGGTCCTCGGGGCCCATGATCGGGTCCCGGCTGCCCCAGATCAGCAAGGTGGGCGCCTTCAAGCGGGGCAGCATCGTCCGCAGATCCGGATTCGTGAGCGCTTGGTCGAGCACCGCGCGCCACACGCGCAGCGGAATCTTGGCGGCGTCCTCGCGCTCCCGCCGGATGAATTCCCGGTTGACCGGGGTCGGCGAACTCCACCACTCGATCATGAACGGTGAATCGGCCTTCAACGGCGCCTTCAGCGCGCGGATCTGCGCCGCGAAGTCGAATTGTCGCCGGCTCGCGGGTTCGCACGGGTTGCGCCCGCCGGTCGAGGAGATCAAGACGACGCGGTTGGTGCGCTGCGGCCAGGTCTCGGCGAATCGCTGCGCGACCAGCGAGCCGAGCGAGTGGCCGACGATATCGGCCTTGCGCACGTGCAACTGGTCGAGCAACAGCTTGATGTCATAGGCGAAGTCGTACAGGTCGTAGCAGCAATCGGGTTTGCTGGATTGACCATGGCCGCGCAGGTCGACGAGGATCAGGCGGAAGCGCTTCGGCAGGTACGGCAACATCGGAACCCAATCGCGGGCGCTGTCGGTGTAGCCGTGAATCAACACCACGGGCGTGCCTCGCGGATCGCCCATTTGCAGGTACGCGAGCTTGATCCCGTCCGGCAGCGTCGCTTTCCTCTTCATCGCCTCGAAGGCATCGAGGTTGATCTTCAGCGGCGGGCCCTCGGCCGTCTTGGCGGCGGGCGCGGCGGCGGGAGCGGCAGCGGCGGCGGCGCGCGCCTGCAACGCCGGCAGCGCGAGCGTGGCGAGCAGGATCCCGGCGAACCGGAGCGAAAGGCGGGTGGGGTGCGTGTTCATCGCGGGATGATAGCGCAACTCGTCGCGGGCGTCGGCC
>JAKBCG010000030.1 GCA_021808035.1 Pseudomonadota bacterium | reverse complement strand
GAAGAACAGCGCCACGATCGCCGCCCACAGGAGCGGCAACAGCACGTAGTGGTCGCTCGCACGCGCGACCACCGCCACGAATTCACCGCTGGTGCGGCGCTCGGCGGCGTGAATCGCCGCCGTGATGCGTGCCTTGTCCTCGGCCGTGAACCGCACCATGTCTCACCAGCCTCCGGAAGCGCCGCCGCCGCCGAATGATCCACCGCCGCCGGAAAAGCCACCGAAGCCGCCCCCGCCGAAGCCGCCGCCGCCGAAGCCGCCCCCGCCGCCGCTCAGCATGCCGAGCGCGAACCAGCCGAGCCAGCCGAAGCCGCCGCCGCGCCCGCCGCTTCCCGGTCCACCCCGACCGCCGCGGCCCAGCAGCGCACCGAACAGCGGCAGCAGCACGAACAGGAACACGAGCAGCAGCAGGAATCCGGTGCCGTTGCGCTGCTGCACTTGCGCGTGCTGATCGGCCTGGTGCTGCGTGCCCAGCACCGAGATGATCTCATCGGCGCCGGCGACGATGCCGGCGGCGTACGCACCCTTCGCGAACTGGGGCACGATGATGTTGTGGATGATCCCGAAGCTCTGGGCGTCGGTGAGCGTGCCCTCCAGGCCGTAGCCCACTTCGATGCGGACCTGCCGCTCGCCGGCGTCGACGATGAGCAGCACGCCGTTGTTCTTGCCCTTCTGACCGATGCCCCAGTGCCTTCCGAGCTGGTAGCCGTACTCGTCGATGGGATAGCCCTTGAGCGTGGGCAGGGTCACCACCACGACCTGGGTGCTGGTTGCGCGCGCATAATCGGCGAGCTTGCGCGACAGCGCGGCGAAGGTGTCGGCCGGCAGCAGGTGCGCCTCATCGACGACCGGACCGGTGAGCGCCGGGAAGGCCGGCATGCCGGCATCGGTCGCCGTCGGCGCCGCCATCGCCGGAGCGAGCACGAGCAGGAACAGCGCCGCCAGCAGACCGCGCGACCAGCGCCACGGGTCCGTCGCCCGCCGGGAGCTCGTCGTGCAAGCCAGGTTCACCGTCGTGGCCCCTAGAACTGCACTTTGGGCGCCTGTTGGGCCTGCTGGGATATCGTGAAATTCTGGACGGGCTTATAGCTGCCGTAGAGGATCGAGTGGTACCAACGACCGGGGATCGTGACGAGCTCCGTGTCGTACTGCTGGACCGCGAGGATGTAGTCGCGCCGCGCGACGGCAATGCGGTTCTCGGTACCTTCGAGCTGTGCCTGCAGCGTCAGGAAATTCTGGTCGGCTTTGAGGTTGGGGTAGTTCTCGGTCACCATCATCAACCGGGACAGCGCTCCACCGAGCGTCGCCTGGTTTTGTTCGAAGGCGCGGAACGCCTGCGGATTCGTGAGGATGTCGGAGGGAATGCGCGTCTGGGTCACCTGGGCGCGCGCCTTGGTGACCGCCTCCAGCACGTCGGCTTCATGCGTCGCGTAGCCCTTCACGGTGGCCACGAGATTCGGGACGAGGTCGGTGCGGCGCTGGTACTCGTTCAACACCTGGCTCCAGGACGCATCGACCTGCTGCTTGTACGCCGGAATGTTGTTGATGCCGCAGCCGCTCAGGAGAAGCGACAGACCGACGGTGGCCGCGACGGCGGCGCGCTGCAGGAAACGACGTAGTTCGGACATGGGGGCCTCGCTGCACGGAACCGCTGCGAAATCAGCGCTTCATCATGGCACCGTCACGATGGGTCCGCAAATAGGCGGTTTCCCGGGTGCGGACCGTCGGTGACCGCAACGCGCGGGGCGGTGTTCACCACGCCGACCCGTCCCGCGGCAGGGCGTCGAGCAAGGTGCTGGCGATATCCGCGGCGGTGACGCCCGGCAGGTCGAGGGAGAGCCTGCGCAGCCGCGTCTCGATCTCGGCGGCGGGTGCTTTCCGCAAGTCCAGGTGCCGCAGGGCGAGCTCGAGCGCGGCCAAGCCGTCGTGCGGCAGGCAGTAGAAATCGCCGCTCAGCTGGACATCGATCACGATGCCATCGCGCACCAGCACCCGCGCCCGGACGAGGCCGCCGGGCGCCTTGCGCGCGCTTTCGCCGAGATACACGCCGCCGGTGATCTTGACGGCGTTCGCGAACCGCCGTCGTCCCGGCTGGTGCAGCCATGCGGGATCACTGAGTTGCCGCTCCCAGCGCTGGATCTGGGCGAGTTCGTCGGGACGCAGCGCATCGCGGCGCGGCTGCAACTGCAACCGCTCGGCGGTCGCCCGCAGGAACCGCTCGACCAGTTCTTCGCGCGGGGGCACGTGGCCCAACTCGCGCCTGACCGTGGTCAGGTAGTCGTCGAGCGTGCCCTTGAGCTTGTCGCGGAACTTCTCCGACGAGACCTTCAGGCATCGTGCCATCGCTTGCGTGTCGAAGTCGAGCAGGAAGCTGCCGACGAACACGGTCGCATCCTCGATCTGCGCGGCGCCGGTGCCGCCGATCTTGCGATCGTTGACATGGATGTCGTTGATCGGCCGAAGCCGCGCGGGGATGCCGAGGCCGTGGTAGGTATCGAGCACTGGTGCCACGAAGAACGAATACATGGCCTCGAGGCGTCGCGGTGCGCGATCCACCGGCATCACGAACTGGAAGAAAATCTGGCCTCCGTCCAGATAGACGGCGCCGCCGCCGACGTTGCGCCTGAGCACCGGCAGACCCGCCGCCGCGCAGTATTCGAGATCCACCTCGGCGTCGACGTTCTGGTGCATCCCGACGCAGACGTAGGGTTCGCTCGTGCCGACGAGGATCAAGACCGGATCGGCGTGCGGCGCCATCGCGGCCGCGACGCCGTGATAGACCGCCTGAGAACGCAGCGCCGGTACGGCGCCGAGATCGATGACTCGTAGGGGATCGCGCATACGCGGCTCGGCCGGATTCCTCACAGAACGAACGGAATCAGCATCTTCGTGCGGCGCTTATATTCGGGATACTGCCGGGGGAATTGCGCGAGCATCGTCCGCTCCTCCGAGCGCGCGGCGAACAGGAAGTACCCGACGTAGATCACGAACAACGCCAGCCACGCGACGTCGATCGCGACCGCGGTGCCGAGCATCGCCAGCATGATGCCGGCGTAGATCGGGTGGCGCACGTAGTGATAGGGGCCGGTGGTCACGAGTTCGTGATTCTCACGCAGCGACATCGGCGCGCCCCAGTTGCGTCCGATGTGGAAACGGGCCCAGAACGCGAATGCGAGGCCTGCGGCGCAAGCTCCTACGCCGATCCAGCGCCCAACCACCCCCGGCTGCAACGACGGGTGCCCGAGCAGCGAGGCGAAGAAAACGGGTTCGGTGCGGCGCACCCATGGCCACGCGACGACGAGGACGACGAGCAGGAGCCGCCAGCCCCAGGAGCGCCACGGCGCGCCGCGGCGGCGCTTCTTGTTGAAGGCCGCGAGCAACAGCCAGGTCGCGGCAAATGCGAGCCACAGCCAGCCGATCATTTTGGACACGTTGAACATCAGGCATCAGGCTCGAGCCGTCGTGAGGTCGATGTTGCAAGGGCGGGGCGCCGCGCCCGGGCGCCGTGCCGGCGACGGTCATTCATCGCGGCGGTGCGACGGCCTGGAACACCGGGCCGCCGTGATAGGAAAAAAACATCCGCGCCGCGCGGTACCACACCATCACGCGATGCGACCGGAAGAAGTCGCTGCCGATCAGCATTTGCGGCAGATTCTGAATCCGCTGCGGGATCCGCGAGCCGATCACGGACCGTTGGTCGCGCGCGAACAGGTGGCCGACGCGCAATTTGACGTTGCGCACCGTCTCGTTGTCGCCGAGCGCGAGGGTCCCCAAGGTCACCATCTCGCTGCGGATCGGCCTGCCGTTCCCGCCGGGTATCGCACCGGCGTGCCGATCGACCGCCTCCGTCGGGATGTTCATGACGTCGAGAATCCGACGGGTGATCCACGAAGTCGGCGCGCCGGTGTCGAACGTCGCGGTCACCGGCTTGCCGTCGAGCAGCAGTGTCGCGCGGATCGCCGGGGCGTCGCTGCTGGCATCGACCAACTTCGCCATGGAATAGTTCGGCGTCCAGTACGCGAGTTGTTCGGGCCGGCATCCGTGCGGCTCCCACAGCCGAAGCTTCCCGTCCGGAAAGTCCAGTTCGGTCGCGTATCGCGTGAAGACGTCCTCGCCGATCACGAAGTCGGGGGCCGCCTCGCCAGGCGCGAGCGGCGGCCGGACGACCGCCATTTCGACGCGTCGGATCCGCAGTTGCCCGAACGCGAGCGAGGAAACCCAGGTCGTCCCGACCCGCTCCGCGCCGCCGACTCCGTAGATTCTTGCGCCCGGCGCCGATTCGACGGCGAGTCCGAGCCGGGCCGCGCCGGACTGGGTCACGAAACTCAGCATCGCGCCGGTATCGATCAGGATCTCGACCGGGCGACCCGCGTATGCCCCGGTGACCTCGGGTCGGTTGTTGGCGACGTCGACCGGCAGGGACGCGATCCGCTCGAGTGTGCACCCCGCGAATGCCGCGGATCCCATGCAGAACGTCGCAAGGACCCCGGCGACACCTCGTGCGCGCTGCCCCCGCCGCATCAGGGCTTCGAATCGTCCTTGCACGGGAATTCGTTCACCAGCGCGTCCAGCAGGACCATCGCGAGCGAGGTGTCGGCGGCGTATGGCGCCCGCACACCGGTGTGGTGGGTGATCTGCCCGTCGAGCAGCGCCAGGTAGTCGCCGCCGCGGGGCTTCAGTTCCGGCGAACAGAAGATCGGCCGCCGCTTGCGTGCGATCTGATAGGCGTTCGCCCAGACGAAGCCGGTCCCGAGTCCGTCGACGTAATTGCGGATCGCGACCGGCACGGTGTGCCCGCGGCGCAGGTACGGCTGGTATTGCCGCAGCGTCATGTCGGCATGCGCCGGCGCGACGCCGCTGCCGATCAGCACGGTGCCGGCGAGGATCGCGCCGGTCATTCGGTGTTTCATGGTCGTCGTTCTCCCGATCGGTTGCGCACTCGATACTCGCGATCCTGCCTCAAATCACAGGTCCAGCGCCACCGGCTGGCGCGACCGGGCTGCCAGCACGGAGTAATAGACCGATCCGATCGCGATCCAGGCCGCGCCGAGCCATTTTGCCGACGCGCTCATCTCGTAGAGCACGTAGCCGATCACCGCGAGTCCGAGCAAGGGCAGCAGCAGGTGCCGCACCCACCGGCGGCTGTGGCGGCGGCGCACGCAGTGATTGATCACCGACAGGTGCAACAGCACGAAGCCGCAGAGCGCGCCGAAGTTCACGACCCGGCTGAGGTCGTCGATGCGGCCGCCGAACAGCAGGCCGACGACCAAAGAGACCGCCGCGACCACGACGGTGCTGAAATAGGGCGTGCGGAATCGGGGGTGCACCCTGGCGAGCGCGTGCGGCAGGCGTCCGTCGCGCGCCATCGCGAACAGGATCCGCGATACGGCGGCCTGGGCGGCCATCGCGTTCGCGACGCCGGTCGCAAGCACCGAGACGAGGATCGTCGCGAGCCGCAGCCACCGTCCACCGGCCCGATCGGCGACGTCGTAGAAGGCGGTCGCGAGGGAGGTGAAGTGCATCCCGCGCGCGAGGTCGCTCGCGATCCAGGTCTGCACGATGAACAGCGCGCCGATCAACGTGAGTGCGAGCAGCGTCGCGCGCCCGACCGCGTCAGCCGCGCCCCGGTGTTCCTCCGCGAGCGTCGAGATCCCGTCGAAGCCGAGGAACGAGAGGACCGCGATCGACGTCGCGCCGGCGATGAGCGACGGGGAGAACACCGCCGGGTCGTAAATCGGGCGCAGGGTCAGGCCGCCGCCGACGCGCGTGCCGTAGAGCGCCCAGAGCCCGGCGCCGACGAACGCCGCGAGCGAGGCGAGCTCGATCCACAGCAGGTAGCGGTTCACCCGCGCCGTCAGGTGCACCCCGCGCACGTTCACGATCGCGTTGAACGCGATGAATCCGCCAAGCCAGACCGCCGCGGGCACCTGCGGCAGAATCGGCTGCAGTGCCGCGGCGCTCATCAAGTAGAGCAGCGCCGGCACCAGGATGTAGTCGAGCAGGATCAGCCAGCCGGCGAAGAAGCCGGCGATCTCGTGCAAGCCGTGGCGGGCGTAGGAATACACCGAACCGGCGACCGGAAACTCGCGCGACATCGTCGCGTAGCTCACCGCGGTCGAGAACATGCCCGCGAGGCCGACCAGGTACGCGAGCGGCACCATGCCCTTCGCGTCGTGCCAGACGAAGCCGAACACGCCGTACGGCGCGATCGGCACCATGAAGATCATCCCATAGATGAGAAGATCGCGGGTCGTCAGCGACCGGCGCAGTTCCTCCCGGTAGCCGAATTCCTCGAGCGAGCTCACGCGCCGGACGTCGCGACCGCGCGTCTCAACGCCGCGGTCGTCCCCGGCCGAGCAGATCGCCCGGGCCGGCGATTGCCGGGCTGGTGGAGTCGGGGAGCACGAGCGAGGAGGCCTGTTCACGGCGCATATCCTGCAGCTCGCGCATCGTCTCCTGGATCGCGATCTCGGCGGCGGCGCCGAACTTCGCGATCGCGCCGTCCAGCGTCGTCGCATCGAGATCGAAGGTCAACGGCAGCGCGCCGACCGGCGTCATCACCTGCGCCTGACCGCTGAACAACACTGGCCGCGAGAGGTCCGGATTCCCCTCGGCGGTCACCGGCACCAGCTTGCGGATGCTGCCCAGTCGTCGATCGGTGAATATCTCCTCCCGATACATCTGCGAGGCGTCCATTTCGACCGGTCGGCCGGAGGCGGGGGAGCTCATGACATGCACCATCCTGTTGAAAGGCAAAACAAAAAAGCCGATGCCCGGCCTTCGCGGCGCGGCGCGGGGGCGTCGGCGCTGATACGATAGCGGAATATTACGGCATTTTTGTGAGTCCTTCCCTGTTGCAACACGGGCCATCGAAACGACCGGCGACGGCGCATCACGTGCCAGCCTGGACGACGCTGCTCGGCATCGCCCTGTTTGCGCTGGCGCTGTGGTGGTTGCACCACGTGCTGGGCCAGTATCGCTGGCAGGACATCGTCGTGCGGTTGCGTGCGATTCCCGGCACCGCGCTAGTCGCCGCGGCCTTGCTCGCGGTCGCCGGGTATGGGTGCCTCACCCTCTACGAGCTGCTCGGCGTGCGTTTCGCGGGCGCGCGGATGCCGTACTACAAGATCGCGCTGATCTCGTTCATGGCCTACGCGGTCGGCCACAACGTCGGACTGAATGCGGTCAGCGGCGGGGCGATCCGTTTCCGAGCGTATTCCGGGCAGGGTCTGCGCCCGAAGCAGATCGCGACCGTCGTCGCGTTCGGCTCGATCACGTTCGGCCTCGGCGCGGCGTTCCTGCTCGGCCTCTCGTTGATCGAGAACGGACGGCTTTCGGGCCGGCTCCTGCACCTCGATCCCCACCTCGTCGTCGCGGCCGGGGCGGCGCTGCTGTGCTCGGTGTTCGTGTACTTCGTGCTCGCGTTCATGCGCCGCGAGTCGCTGCAGTTCGGTCCGTTCGTGGTCCCGGTGCTGAAGCCCCACGTCGCGTTCGCACAGATCGGGGTCGCCTGCGGGGACCTGCTGTGCACCGCGGCCGCGCTGTACTGGTTGCTGCCGCGCGGCTCGGGTATCGGCTTCACGGCGTTCGCTGGCCTGTATCTGATCGCGATCACCGCCGGTGTCGTCAGCAGCGTGCCCGGCGGCGTCGGGGTGTTCGAATCGGTGTTGTTCCTGCTGATGCCCTCGGTGCCGCCGGACCGCCTGCTCGGGTCCTTGCTCGCCTACCGCGCGATCTACTATCTGGTGCCCTTCACGGTCGCCCTGGCGATGCTCGGCGCGCACGAGGTCTGGGTGCACCGCGGCTCGATGGAACGGATGCTGCGCTTCGGCCGCGCCTGGCTCGTCGCCGTCGCGCCGCGCGCGGCCGCGCTTGCGGTATTCGGCGCGGGGGCGGTCCTGCTATTTTCCGGCGCGACCCCCGATATCGGGCGACACTTCACGCTGCTGCGCCACTTCGTGCCGCTGCCGGTGCTCGAATTCTCGCATCTGCTCGGCAGCGCGGTCGGGGTCGCGTTGCTGGTGATCGCGCATGGACTCTACCGGAGGTTGAGCACCGCCTGGTGGCTCACGATGTGGCTGCTCGCGGCCGGCGCCGTGTTGTCGCTGCTGAAGGGATTCGACTACCAGGACGCGCTCGTGATGGTCGCGGTCGGCGCGGTGCTGCTGCTGGCGCGCTCGCGCTTCCCGCGGCGCGCATCGCTCCTCGAGCAGCGTTTTTCGGTGCGCTGGGTCGTGGCCCTCGTGATCGTGCTCGCGACGACGGCCTGGTTGGTCGCATTTTCGTACCGGCACGTGCCGTATGCGAACGACCTGTGGTGGGAGTTCGCGCTGCGCGCGGAGGCACCGCGGAGCCTGCGCGCGTTGCTGTTGGCGGTGATCCTCGCGGCGGTGTACGGTCTGTGGCGCGTGCTGCGTCCGGCGGTGCCGCTGGTGTCGGCGCCGACCGAGTCGGATCTCGAGCGCGTCGAGACGATCCTGCGTTCGACCGGCGATACGACCGCGAACCTCGCGCTGCTCGGCGACAAGAACCTGCTGTTCAATGAAGCGCACAGCGCCTTCCTCATGTATCAGGTCGCTGGCGGCAGCTGGATCGCGATGGGCGATCCGATCGGCCCGGTCGCCGAACGCGAGCCGCTCGCGTGGCGGTTCGTCGAACTTTGCGACGACATGGCCGCGTCACCGGTGTTCTATCAGGTGACCCCCGAGAACCTCTCGATCTACATCGACCTCGGCCTGCGTCTCACGAAGCTCGGCGAGGAGGCGTTGGTCGATCTCGCGGCATTCTCGCTCGAAGGGGCGGTGCGCTCGGACCTGCGCCAGGCGCACCGCCGCGCCGAGCGCGATGGCGCGCGCTTCCGGGTGATTCCGCGCGATGCGGTTGCGTCGGTAATGCCCCGACTGAGGGAGATCTCCGACGAATGGCTCGCTGAGCGAAGCGGCGAGAAGGGTTTCTCGCTCGGCTACTTCGACCCGTCGTACCTGCGGCGGTTCGACTGCGCGGTCGTCGAGCGCGACGGACTGATCGTCGCGTTCGCGAACTTGTGGAGCGCGGGCGAGCGGGAAGAACTGTCGGTCGACCTGATGCGCTACGGGGACACCGCGCCGAAATCCGTGATCGATTACCTGCTGGTCGAGTGCATGACCTGGGGCCATCGCGCGGGTTACCGGCGGTTCAACCTCGGGATGGCGCCGTTGGCGGGACTCGAGGTGCATCCGCTCGCGCCGGCATGGCACAAGGTCGGCCGGCTGGTGCAGCGCTACGGCGAGGAGTTCTACCATTTCGAGGGCTTGCGCAAGTTCAAGGAGAAATTCGAGCCGCTCTGGCGGCCGCGATACCTCGCGGCCCCGGGCGGATTGTCGATGGCCGGCGCTCTGCTCGACGCGACCAACCTGATTTCCGGCGGACCGCGCCGCGTGGCCGGCAGGGAGCCGGGCACGGGCGAGGAGGCGCGAAAGGAGTGACGATGCGAAGATCTGCGAGTCGTTGGGTCGGCGTGTTCGCCGCGCTGTCGTTTGCCGCGAGCGCGGTCGCCGCGAGCCCCGTCGCCGCGCCGGCGCGGGTGCTGCGGTTCGAGCGCTTCGGCGCGGTCACCGTCTACCCGAGCATCGGCGCCGCGCGCGAATTCGTGATGTTCGTCTCCGGCGACGGCGGTTGGAACCTCGGCGTCGTGTCGATGGCACGCGCGCTCACCCATCAGCACGCGATCGTCGTCGGCATCGACGTGCGCCATTACCTCGAGGCCCTTCGCGGGGAGCGGGCGCGCTGCGTCTCGCCCGCGGTCGATTTCGAGAACCTGAGCCACTACGTGCAGGCAAAACTCGGCCTGCCGCGCTATCTGCAACCGACATTGGTCGGTTACTCCTCGGGTGCGACGCTCGTCTATGCGACCTTGGTCGAGTCGCCGGAAGGCTTGTTCAAAGGCGCGCTGAGCATCGGGTTCTGCCCGGACCTCGACCTGACGAAGCCGGTGTGCGCCGGTTCCGGCATCCACGCGGCTCCCCGCCGCGACCGGCGCGGGGTGCTCCGGGGCGTGAACTTCCTGCCGGCGAAGACCTTGTCGGGACGCTGGATCTCACTGCAAGGCGAGATCGATCAGGTCTGCCCGATCGCACCGACCCAGCGGTTCATCGCGCAGGTGCCGGGCGCCGAGATGGTGCGACTGCCGAAGGTCGGTCACGGTTACGGTGTCGAACGCAACTGGATGCCGCAGTTCAAGGCCGCGTTCGCGCGCCTGACCGTGTCCGCACCCCCTGCCGCACGGGTGACCACGCCGAGCTCGGGTGCCGCGCCGGCCACGGCTGTGCCCCGGGCGCCGAAAAAGGCGCCGCCCGTCGCGCGAGCGTCGGCCGCGGTTGCGTTCCACGGGCCGATTCCACCGGTCGATGATCTGCCGCTCGCGGTGATTCCCGCCGCGCCGGGCACCCACAGCCGGTGGTTCGGGGTGTTCCTGTCGGGCGACGGCGGCTGGGTCGGCATCGATCGTCAGATCTCGCACGCGCTGGCCGCGCAGGGCATCCCGATGGTCGGGTGGGACTCGCTGCGGTATTTCTGGACGCCGCGAACGCCCGAGGGCAGCGCACAGGACCTGGACCGGGTGCTGCGGCATTTCGCATTGCGATGGGGCAAGTCGCGGGTGCTCCTCGTCGGCTACTCGCAAGGCGCCGACACGTTGCCGTTCATGATCAACCGGTTGCCGCCGACGACCCATGCCATCGTCGGCTTGACCGCGCTGCTCGGCATCAGCGACAGCGCGCAATTCGAGTTCCACGTGGCAAACTGGCTCGGCAGCACCCGCGGTGGAATTCCGACCGCACCGGAGCTCGCGCGCTGGACCGGCTCGCACTACCTGTGCCTGTACGGAAGAAGCGATCGCGAGGCGACCTGCGCGCACTCGCAGAGCCCCTGGGCGATCTCCGTCGAGATGCCGGGAGGGCATCACTTCGACGGCCATTACGCGGCGATCGCGGATCGGATCCTCGCGCACCTGCCGAGCGACTGAGCGCGGCTCCAGGGCGGCCCCGGGCAGCTGCGGGGCAGCCACGGGTCAGCTATGCTCGCGTGCGGGAGGCGTGATCGACGCGAGCGCGAGCAGCGCGCGGCCGCGTGCGACTGCGTGGTCGACGATCGGGCGAGGATAATCGACCCCGAGCGTCACCTCGGCCTCTTTCAACACCGCACCCGGCGCCTTCCAGGGTTCGTGTATCCATTCTGCCGGGAGCCGCGCGAGCTCGGGCAGGAACCGCCGCACGTACGCGCCCTCGGGGTCGAAGCGCCGGCCCTGGGATGTCGGATTGAAGATCCGGAAGTAGGGTGCGGCGTCCGCGCCGCATCCCGCGACCCACTGCCAGCCGAGCGTATTCGCCGCGAGGTCAGCGTCGACCAGCGTGTCCCAGAACCATGCGGCGCCGTCGGTCCATGGCAGCAGCAGATCCTTGACCAGGAACGAACCCGCGATCATGCGCACCCGGTTGTGCATCCAGCCCGTGCGCCACAGTTCGCGCATGCCCGCATCGACGATCGGGTAGCCGGTGCGCCCCCGGCGCCACGCGGCGAGTCCCGCGGGATCGTCCCGCCATGGGAAGTCCGCGAACGCGGGCCGCAGCGGCTCGGTCGCGGTTTGCGGAAAATGGTGCAGCAGGTGGTGCGCGAATTCGCGCCAACCCACCTCCGCGATAAACTGCGACTCCCTCCATCGCAGCCGGCGCGGTGCCGCGGACCTGCGCACCGCATGCCAGATCTGGCGGGGACCGACCTCGCCGAAATGCAGATGCGGCGACAGGCGCGAGGTGCCCTGGCGGTCGGGTCGATCGCGCTCGACCGTGTACTCGCCGAACGCCTCGCCCAGGAACGTGGCGAGCCGGGCCGCCGCGCCGCGGCTGCCGGGCTGCCAGCTCTGCTCGATCTCCACGTCCCAGCGTCGTGCAGGCCGCAACGCGAATTCCTCGAGGGCCGTGGACGGCGGCCAGCGTGCCGGGGCCGGCAAGTGCGTCGGCGCGCGCAGCGGTTCGGGTGGATCGGGCCGCGCGAGGCAATGCCGCCAGAACGGCGTGAACACCTGGAATGGACGGCCGGCCTGATTTGCGACGCTGCCCGGCTCGTGCAGAAGCGACGCATTGAAGTGCTCCGTCGCGATTCCCGCGGTGCGCAGCGCCGCTTCGACGTGCCGATCGCGCGCGGCAGCCGCTGGCTCGAAGCGCCGATTCCAGACGATCCGGGTCGCACCGGTCTCGCGCGCAAGCGCGAGGAGCGCGGCGGCCGCGTCGGGTGCGCTCCGCAACGTGAGCCGCGAGCCGACGCGCCCGAGATCTTCGGTCAACGCGGCGAGGCTCCGGTGCAGCCACCAGCGGCTCGCGGCGCCGGGCGGCCAGGCGTCGTCGCGATCCTCGGCGTGCAGGTACACCGGAATTACCGCGGAATCACGCGCGGCCGCGTCGAGTGCCGGGTTGTCCTCGAGCCGCAGGTCGCGCCGAAACCACATCAAGGTCGCCATGGGCGAGAGCCTGCGGGATCGGGGACGCACGCGCAAGCGCAGGCGCCTGCCGAACGCGCTCCATTCGGCTACAATTCGCCGCACTTCGCCACACTCGCCAGGAAATTGCGCGCATGACGTCCGAAAACGACCAGGCCACCGCCCCGATCGAAGCCGATGTGGTGATCATTGGGGCGGGACCCGCGGGCCTGTTCCAGGTGTTCGAACTCGGTCTGCTCGGGATCCACGCGCATCTGGTCGATACGCTTGCGCACGTCGGCGGCCAGTGCACCGAACTCTATCCGGACAAGCCGATCTACGACATCCCGGCAATCCCGGTCTGCGGCGCGCAGGAACTCGTCGACCGGCTGCTGCAGCAGATCAAGCCGTTCAACCCGACGTTCCATCTCGGACAGGAAGTGACCGGGCTCGCGCGGCAGGCGGACGGTCGGTTCCGACTCGAAACGACGGTCGGTACGCGATTCGATGCGCGTACCGTCGTGATCGCCGCAGGGGTCGGGTCGTTCCAGCCGCGGCGGCTCGCGGTCCCGGGGATCGAGGCGCTGGAAGGATCGAGCCTGCATTACCGCGTGAAGAACGCCGCCGAACTCCACGGCAAGGACATCGTGATCTGCGGCGGCGGCGATTCCGCCCTCGACTGGACCGTCGCGCTGTGCGGCAAAGCGCGCTCGCTCACCCTCGTGCACCGCCGGGCGGAGTTCCGTGGCGCGCCGGCGACGGTCGCGCAGATGCGCGAACTCGTCGCGGCGCAGCGGATGCAATTGCTCGAGGGCAACCTGATCGCGCAGCGCAGCGCCGGCACGCGCCTCGAGTCGGTCGACGTGCGTACCCCCGGCGATCACGTGGTCACGGTGCCCGCCGAGCAGCTCCTGGTGTTCTTCGGACTGCACCCGAAGCTCGGTCCGATCGCCGAATGGGGGCTCGAACTCGACAAGAAGGCGCTCAAGGTCGATACGGAGAGGTTCGAGACCACCGTGCCGGGCATCTTCGCGATCGGCGACATCAACACCTACCCCGGCAAGAAGAAGCTCATCCTGAGCGGGTTCCACGAGGCGGCGCTCGCCGCCTTCGGAATCCAGCATCACCTGTATCCGGAGAAGCGCCAATTCCTGCAGTACACGACGACGCACACGAACATGCAGAAG
>JAKBCG010000029.1 GCA_021808035.1 Pseudomonadota bacterium | reverse complement strand
CAGCTCGGGCAGCGGCCGGTGCCGGAATTGAAGCTGAAGGTTCCCGCGGTGTACTTGCGACGCCGGGATTCCGGCGAGGCCGCGAAGATCGCGCGTATCGCGTCGAACGCGCCGACGAAGCTCGCCGGATTCGAGCGCGCGGTGCGCCCGATCGGGCTTTGATCGATCATGACGACGTCGGCGATCGAGTCGGCGCCGACCAGGCGCCGGTGCGCGCCGGCGGGGTCGGTCGGCCGGCCCTTGGCCCGCAGCAGGGCGCGATAGAGCACCTCGTGCACCAGCGTCGACTTGCCGGAACCACTGACCCCGGTCACGCAGACCAGGCGGCGCAGCGGAAACTCCACGGTCACGTCCCGCAGATTGTGCATCGTCGCGCCTTCGACCCGGATCGACGCGGCGCCGGGTTGCGGCGCCTCCGCGGCCGCCGACGCGACGGCGCCGTGCACGCGGCCGAACAGGTAGTCCGCAGTCAACGATCCGCGCGCGGTGGCGAAGTCGCCGAGCGGTCCGAAGAACACGATCTCGCCGCCGCGCTCGCCCGGGCCCGGTCCGATGTCGAGGATCCGATCGGCGGCGCGCATGATCTCGGGGTCGTGCTCCACGACGAGCAAGGTGTTGCCGGCGTCGCGCAGGCGTCGCATCACGCCGGTGATTCGCCCGGCGTCCCGCGCGTGCAAGCCGATCGACGGCTCGTCGAGCACGAACAAGGTGTTCACGAGCGACGTGCCGAGCGCGGTGGTCAGGTTGATCCGTTGCACCTCTCCGCCCGACAGGGTGCGCGACTGGCGGTCGAGGTTCAGGTACCCGAGCCCGACTTCGCACAGGTACCGGAGGCGGGAGCGGATCTCGCCGAGCAGCAGCTTGGTCGCCTCCGCATGCGCGGCGGGCAACTCCAGCGCCTCGAAGAACTCCCGGCACCGATCGAGCGGCAGCAGCGTGAGCTCGCGGACGTTCCGCCCGGGCGTCCCGATCCGCCACCGCAAGGCGTCGCGTTTCAGGCGCGCACCGCCGCACTCGGGGCATTCGGCGTACGATCGATAGCGCGACAGGAGCACGCGGATGTGCATCTTGTACGCCTTGGTCTCGAGCCACGCGAAGAACCGGGCGACCCCGTACCACACCTTGCGGTTCCAGTCTCCTTCGCCGTCGATCACCCAGCGTCGGTGCGCCTCGTCGAGTTCGCGCCACGCGACGTCGACCGGAATCCCGCGCCGGCGCGCGAAACGCAGCAGGTCCGTCTGGCATTCGGCATAGGCCGGGGTCTGCCAGGGCTTGATCGCGCCGTCCTGCAGGCTCAATCGATCGTCCGGGATCACCAATCCGTAGTCGACGCCGATCGTCCGGCCGAAGCCGCGACAGGTCCCGCAGGCGCCGAGCGGCGAGTTGAAACTGAACGTGCTCGGCGTCGGATCCGGGTACGCGATGTCGCAATGGGCGCAGTGCAATCCGGTCGAGAAACGCCATGGCGCGAGCGCACCGTCGTCCGCGGCGAGCGGGTAGATGTCGACCCGACCGTCACCGTAGCGCAGCGCGCCTTCGATCGCTTCGCTGCGGCGGGCGCCGTCCGCGGCCGACCAGCGCAGGCGGTCCTGGACGACTTGCAGGCGTCGGTCGCCGCGCTCGTGGATCCGGGTGTAACCCTGCCGCTCGAGCGAGGCGCGCACCTCCGCTTCGGTGAAGTTGTGCGGGATCGCGACCGGGAACGTGATCAGCAGCCGCGGATCTCCGTGGGTCTCGCTGATCCGTCCGATCTGCCGCAGGATCGTCTGTGGGTCGTCCCGTTGCACCGGCCGGTCGCAGCGCTCACAGTGCAGGGTCGCGGCCCGCGCGAACAGGAGCTTCAGATGATCGTTGAGCTCGGTCATCGTCCCGACGGTCGAGCGCGAGGTGCGGACCGGGTTGGTCTGGTCGATCGCGATCGCCGGCGGCACGCCGTCGATGCGCCCGACCTGCGGCCGGTCCATCCGGTCGAGGAACTGGCGCGCGTACGGCGAGAAGGTCTCGACGTAGCGTCGCTGGCCCTCGGCGTACACGGTGTCGAACACCAGCGAGGACTTGCCGGACCCGCTGACGCCGGTCACGACCGTCAATTCGCCGATCGGCAGATCGAGATCGAGGTTCTTGAGGTTGTTCTGACGGGCGCCGCGGATGCGGATCGCGCCGCGATCAGCGTCCGGCAAACTGTTCCATCATCAGCCCGGTGCCGCCGTGCGTCACGTGCGCGACGACCGCGGTGCGCCGGTGGATCTTGGTCACGAGCCCCAGGTTGATCGCGAACGCGAGCTCGACGTGCTGCCCCTTGCGCAGGCCGAGATTGCGGGTCTCGACGAATACGCCGCTCGCGCTCAGGTTCTGCGCCTTGCAGATCCGGCCCTTATGGCCCGGCATCACGACGTATACGGTCGTACGCGCGCGGTGGCGGGTGTGCAGACGACGTTCCATGCGAGGCGCCTCTTCGCGAGATCCGGGAAGCGCCCTCATTATGCACCGCGGAAAGCGGACCGGAAAGGCGCCGCGCGAACGGGCCCGCTTATGTCGAATTCAGGCGACGTCCTTGCGCCGGATCACGAGCTGTTGCGGCGCTTCGATGCCCATTTTCACGCGACGCCCGGTACTGCCGAGCAGCGTGATCTGGATCGGGCCGTTCGCGAACAGCTGCCGCAACGTGATGCTCTCGTCGACGTTCTCGCCCGGCTGGATCACGATCGATTCGTCGGCGCGGCGGCTGAGGACGAGCATCGGTCAGACCTGCGCGAGCGGCCGGGTCGCGGCAAGCGACGCGGTGCGGCCGTTGCGTCCGTACGTGCCCGGCGTGCCGCCGCGCAGCGCGTCGAGCAACTGTTCCACCTGGTGCTGGCGCGAGCGGATCAGATACCCGTTCTGCTCGTTCGCCCGGTGACACTCGGCGGCGAGCCGCTGCAGCGTGCGCCACCGCCGCACGATCCCGTCCGGCACCGGCGCGGCGTCGTTCGCGGCGGCGCCGTCGAGGCCGGCGGCCGCGAACGCGCGCTGCCGTTCGGCCTCGGTGCGGTCGAGCGCGCCGAGCAGCGCGATCTTGTCCGCGGCGCTCTGCGCGAGCGCGTCCGGCGAGGGACCGGTGATCGCCGTCCGCTCCGCGCCGAGCAGCGTGCCGAGATCCTCGGCGATCGCGATCTGGCGTTCGAGGAGCGCGGCGATCGAATGCTCGAGATCGGCGTTCACGGCCTACTTCATTCCGCGCTCGAAGCGCAGCATCTGGCTCGCAACCCGTCCGGCGTCGATCGTGTAGCTGCCGTTCTGGACTGCCTGCTTGATCGACGCCACCTTCGCGGAATCGACGACCGGCGCGGCGGCGATCGCGTCCGCGACCTTTTGCAGCGTCCGGGCGGAGCCCGTGATCGTCACCTGGTCGGTGGACGCGCCGGCGACGCCGCCGGGCGCGGCCGAGGGGCCGCCCTTCGTCGGGCCCGCGCTCCCGCCGGACCCGTTCACCGGCAGCGGCGGCTGGGCGCTCGTGTATCCTGAGATCTTGTTCGGCACCGAATCTCTCCTAATCAGGTCCTAAGTCAGGGCCTTAAGCGCGACCCGGCAAGAATCGTCTCCGCGACTCGGGGCCCGAGCCGTCGGGGACGCCCCCGTCCCGCGTCCCGGGTTATCGGCGGTGACCTCGATCACTGAAGGGTCACGGCACGAATATTCGAACGGTGTGGTCGGCGCGCGCGATCCCTTCGACGACCTTGCCGGATGACAGGTTTTCGACCCGAACGCGCTGATTCACGAAGCCATCCGCGAGGGCCCGGCCCGCCATCCGGACGCTGATGCCCCCGATTTTCGCGACCAGGCTCACCAATTGACCGCGCTGGACCGCCTCGGTCCCGAGCAACATCTGGTTGGTGAGGATCTGACCTTGCGCGAGCGGACGGCCGGCGGTCAAGCCGATCGCGATCCGCGGCGAATCGAGATAGCCGGGCGGCAAGCCCGTGAGATCCCGGGACGCGACCGCCAGGTCGCCGGCGCCGAGCACGGTGCCGGCGACGATCGCATGGGCCGCGATGACCACCGGCGTCACGCCCACGACGCTGACCGGGACGTAGATACGCCAGGCTTCCGGCATGGCGCATTGCAATACGAATACGATGCGGTTTGCGACTCGAACGCCCGGGGCGGGGGTCGCCTCGACCGGTCGCGCGCAATGCCGTAGCTGCACGCCCGGGGCGATCACTCCAACCTCGAGTCGTTGCCCGGTCCCGAGCGGACCGAACGCGTGCGCCGCCGCCGCCCGCGCCGCCGCGGACAGTTCCGCCGGCGTTTCGAAGGCCCCGCCGGCGGCCGCATGGGCGCGCGGCAACAGACTCGCGAACAGCATCCCGGCGATTGCGGCAATCCGCTGCGATCGGATCGACGCGGGTCGTCGGGCCTGCCAGATTCTTGACGGCATCGGGCGCATCGACCAAACCCCAAGCAAGCCGCGTGCCAACGCATCGCGTCGTGATGCGCGGACGCCGGCGACACGGGCGGCAAGCCGGCAAGGATCGGCCGCTTGGTCGCGGGCGGCGAGCGGCAAGTTCTTGCCACTGACCGCCCTGGACACGTCGAGATCCGGCGAACGGGTCGCCGTGGCACGCCGTTGGGGGTATGGCACGGGACTTGCTACAGATCCAGGCGAGGAGGTCACCGGTCGATGTTCCAGCACCTGTTCGGTATCCACGAGAAGGCCCTGTTGCTCTACGGCGAGCGCATGGGCGTGCTCGCCGCGAACCTCGCGAACGCGGACACACCGGGTTACAAGGCCCGCGACATCGACTTTCGGCAGATCCTCGCGCAGTCGGACGGCGACGCCGCGACCGGCACGCCGCTCGCGATCGCCGGGCCGCGCCCGGTCGTTCTCGCGGCGCCGGATTCGGGACAGATCTCGCCGTCCGCGGGCGGCGGCGCGCCGCTCGCGCTGAAATACCGGATCCCGTATCAAGCCTCGCTCGACGGCAACACGGTCGAGATGCCGGTCGAGCAGGCGGCGTTCGCCGAGAACAACGTCCGTTACCAGGCGAGCCTCGGCTTCATCAACGACGAAATCTCCGACCTGCGTCTCGCGATCACCGGCCAGTAGCGACCGCGAAGGGAGCGACGATGTCATTGTTCAGCGTCTTCAACATCGCCGGCTCGGCGCTCAATGCCGAAACGGTGCGGCTCAACACGACCGCGAGCAATCTCGCGAACGCCGAGAGCGAGAGCGGCGACCCGACTCAGGTCTATCGGGCGCGGGAGCCGGTGTTCCAGACCGTCCTGCGTTCGGCCGGTGCCGACCCGAACACCGCCGGCGCGATCGCCGGGGTGCGCGTGCTCGGAATCGTCCAGAGCCAGACGCCGCCGCCGATGCGCTACCAGCCCGACTCGCCGCTCGCGAACAAGCAAGGCTACGTGTACGTGTCGAACGTCAACCCGGTCGAGGAGCTCGCGAACATGATCTCGGCGAATCGATCGTTCGCGACGGACGTCGACGTGATCAACACGACCCGGGATCTGTTGCTGAAGACCATCGCGATGGGCGGCTGAGGCCGCGGCTCGAGGGGAATGCACTCACCATGACCACGATCACCAATCCATTGACGAATCCGCTGGCCGCGTCCACGCCCGCATCGGGCGCGTCGGCCGCCGGCATCCAGTCCGCGACCGCGAGCGCGACGCAGCTCTCCGGCGCCAACTTTCTGACGCTGATGCTGGCGCAATTGAAGAACCAGGACCCCACCCAGCCGGTCGACAGCAATCAGTTCCTGAGCCAGCTCGCCGCGCTCAGCGAGGTCCAGGGGATCACCCAGCTGAACACCTCGTTCTCGTCCCTGTCGAACTCGCTGGTCTCGAGCCAGGCGCTGCAGGCGTCCTCGCTGCTCGGGCACCAGGCGCTGGTGCCGAGCTCGCAGGCGACGCTCGCGACCGCGGGCGCGACCGTGACCGGCGCGGTGCAGGTGCCGCAGACGACCGCGGACGTGGTCGTGAACGTCTCCAGTGCGAACGGCGTGCTGGTGCGTCAGATCGACCTCGGGGCCCAGCCGGCGGGACTCGCGAACTTCGCCTGGGACGGCACGCTCGCGGACGGTTCCCAGGCGCCCGCCGGGCAGTACGGCCTGTCGGCCCAGGTCGCCGGCGTCGCCTCGGGCACCGCCGTGCCCACCTACGTCAACGGCACCGTGCAGAGCGTGACCATGGGCGCGGGCGCTTCCGGCCTCACCCTCGACGTCGCGGGCCAGGGCAGCGTGCCGTACGCGAACGTGCAGCAAATCTCGAACTGACATCCGGGGAGACGACTCATGGCATCTTTCAGCATCGCGTTGTCGGGACTGACCGCGGCGAACGCGGACCTCGACGTCACCGCGAACAACGTCGCCAACGCGAACACCGTCGGCTTCAAGAGCTCCATCACGCAGTTCGCGGACGTCTACGCGGCGGGCGCGACCAACCTCAACACGACGGTCACGGGCGAGGGCGTCCGCGTCGCGAGCACCGCGCAGCAGTTCACCCAGGGGAACATCACGACGACCGCGTCGAACCTCGACCTCGCGATCAGCGGCAACGGCTTCTTCACGCTGAAGGACGCGAACGGCTACGTGTATTCGCGCAACGGCCAGTTCCAGGAGGATGCGAACGGCAACGTCGTCAGCGCGACCGGCCAGGCGCTGCAGGTCTATCCGCCGCTCGCCTCCGGCGGGTTCAACACCGGAACCCTACAGGACCTGAACCTGCAGACCACGCTGAGCGCGCCGTCGGCGACGACCAGCGGCACGGTCGCGCTCAACCTGCCGGCGAACTCCACCGCGCCCGCCGTCGCGCCGTTCGACCCGACCAATCCGCAGACCTACAACCAGTCGACCTCGACGACGGTCTACGACTCGCTCGGCAACGCCTACCCGGCCACCTTCTACTTCGCGCAGACCGCGACCCCGAACCAGTGGAACGTCTACTTGACGGTGAACGGAACCCCGGTCGGCACCGCGCAGACGCTGAGCTTCTCGAGCACCGGCGCGGTCACGCCACCGACGGCCGGCACGCTCAGCTTCAACGGCTTCACGCCGCCGGGCGGCGCGAATCCGATGAACATGAGCTTCGACTTCGGCACCACGACGCAGTACGGCTCGCAGTTCGGCGTGAACTCGTTGACCCAGAACGGCTACTCGACCGGGCAGCTGAGCACGGTCTCGATCGATCCGACCGGCATCGTCTCGGCGGTGTACACGAACGGACGGTCGACGCAGCTCGGCCAGGTCGCGCTCGCGAACTTCCCGAACCCGCAGGGCTTGAAGCAGCTCGGCGACACCAACTGGTCGCAGACCTACGCATCCGGCAACGTCGTCCAGGGGGCGGCCGGTTCGGCCGGGTTCGGTGCCCTCCAGGCCGGCGCGCTCGAGAGCTCGAACGTCGACCTGACCAACGAGCTGGTGAACATGATCACCGCGCAGCGCGCGTTCCAGGCGAACGCCGAGGTCATCACGACCGCGAACCAGTTGTCGCAGACTGTGATCAACATGGCGCATTGAGCGCGGCCGTCCGGAGGAGAGAACGGTGGATCGAGGACTCTACGTCGCGATGACCGGTGCGAAGCAGATCATGTACGCGCAGGCGGTCAACAACGAGAACATCGCGAATGCGGACACGGTCGGCTTCATGGCGGACTTCGTCGGCTTCACGAGCGCGCCGATCTACGGACCCGGTTATCCGACCCGTGTGAACGCGGTCGCCGACGGCGCGGGCGTCGATTTTCGCGCGGGTGTGATGCGCGAGACCGGCCGCAACCTCGACATCGCGGTCAATGGCGCGGGCTACATCGCGGTGCAGGCGCCGGATGGCTCCGAGGCCTACACGCGCGCCGGCGACCTCAGGGTCAACGCGAACGGCATGGTCACCACGATGAGCGGGCTGCCGGTGCTGTCGGCGTCTGGACCGGTGTCGGTCCCGCCGTCGACGCAGGTCACGATCGGCAACGACGGCACCGTGTCGGTCGTGCCGCTCGGACTCGGACCGTCGGCGCAGTCGCAGGTGGACCGCATCAAGCTCGTGAATCCTCCGCCGCAGGACCTCGTCAAGGGGCCGGACGGATTGCTGCACCTCGTCGGCGGCGGCAAGGCGAAGCTCGATCCGAACGTGACGGTGACCTCGGGGGTGCTCGAGTCGAGCAACGTGAACGCCGCGCAATCGCTGGTGAACATGATCGAATTGCAGCGACTGTACGAGCTGCAGATCAAGACGATGAACTCGACCGACCAAAACGAGCAGAGCGCCGAGCGCCTGCTCTCGGCCGCCTGACCGCGGGAGACGACGCCTATGAATTTGGCACTGTGGGCCGCAAAGACCGGACTCGACGCCCAGAACACGCGGATGGCGGTGATCGCGAACAACCTCGCGAACGTCAGCACGACCGGGTTCAAGGCCGGGCGGGTGTCGTTCCAGGACCTGATGTATCAGAACGTTCAGCAGGTCGGCGCGCAGAGCACGCAGAACACCCAGTATCCGACCGGTTTGTCGCTCGGCACCGGCGTGCGCCTCGCGGCGACCGAGAAGGACTACTCGCAGGGCAGCGTGCTGCAGACCAACGGCAGCCTCGACATGGCGATCAACGGGCTCGGCTTCTTCCAGATCACGATGCCCGACGGCACGCTCGCGTACACCCGCGACGGTTCGTTCTCGCTGGATTCGCAGGGCAACGTCGTGAATGCGAGCGGCTACCCGATATCGCCGGCGATCACGATCCCGGCGGGCGCGCAATCGATCTCGATCGGCAACGACGGCACGGTCTCGGTCACGCTGCCGGGCTCGGCGAAGCCGACCACCGTCGGCCAGGTCCAGCTCGCGACCTTCGTCAACGACGAGGGGCTCCAGCCGGTAGGCAACAACCTGCTGGTCGAGTCGGCCGCGAGCGGCGCGCCGCAGGTTGGCACGCCCGGGACGAGCGGAATCGGCACCCTGCAGCAAGGCGCGCTCGAGACCTCGAACGTGAATTCGGTCACCGAGCTCGTGGACATGATCGAGACCCAGCGAGCGTATGAGATGAACTCGAAGGCGATCAATACGGTCGACCAGATGCTGCAGTTCCTGACCACGAACCTGTCATGAGCGGCCGCGCCCCCCGATCGCACACGGGTTCGCGCGGCGCGTGGCGCGTGGTCCGTGGCGGCGTTCTCGCGGCGCTCGCGTTCCCTGCGCTCGCGTCGCTGTCGGCCTGCGGGATGCTGCCGACCCGCCCGTCGGGTCCGCAATTGCCGGCCGCGCAGCCCCTGCCGCCGCCGCCGGCGGCGACCGCCGGCGCGATCTACCGCAGCGGTCAGCCGATGGAGCTGTTCGCGGATCTCAAGGCCCGGCACGTCGGCGACATCCTCACGATCGAGCTGAACGAGGCGATCGATGCGAGCAAGAATGCCGTGACCAAGACCACGAAGACGACGACCTTGGCCAACTCGGGACCGACTTTGTTCGGGCGCACGATCACGACCGGCGGGATTCCGATCCTGTCGGCGTCGCTGAACGGCGCGAACACATTCGACGGCGAAGGCTCGAGCACCCAGAGCAACACCCTGGTCGGCGCGATTTCGGTGACCGTGACCGGGGTGGAGGCGAACGGCAACCTGATCGTCCAGGGCGAGAAGGCGCTGCGGTTGAACCAGGGCGACGAGTACATCCATCTGGCCGGCGTCGTGCGGCCGGCCGACATCGCCGCGGACAACACGGTGACCTCCGACAAGGTCGCCGACGCGCGGATCAGCTACTCGGGGCAGGGAGCGGTCGCGAGCTCGAACCAGATGGGCTGGCTCGCGCGCTTCTTCAACTCCCCGCTGATGCCGTTCTGAGGGTCCACGGATGTTCGGTCGAATCGGCAGCGCCGGATTTCTCGGGATCGTCCTCGGCATGATCCTCGGGTTCGGCCCGGCGGTGCGCGCCGACCGGATCAAGGACCTGGCCCAGGTCCAGGGCGTGCGCACGAACCAGTTGATCGGCTATGGCCTGGTCGTCGGACTCGACGGCACCGGCGATCAGACGAGCCAGGCGCCGTTCACGGTGCAATCCTTGAAGAACATGCTCGCGCAACTCGGCGTCACCCTGCCATCGAACGTGAACCCGCAGCTGAAGAACATCGCCGCGGTGTCGGTCAGCGCCGAGCTGCCCGCGTTCGTAAAGCCCGGACAGACGATCGACGTCACGGTGAGTTCGATCGCGAACGCGCAGAGCCTGCGGGGCGGCACCCTGCTGATGACGCCGCTGCGCGGCGTCGACGGGCAGATCTACGCGATCGCGCAGGGCAGTCTCCTCGTCAGCGGCTTCGGCGTCCAGGGGCGCGACGGCTCCAAGCTCACGGTGAACGTGCCGAGCGCCGGACGGATCCCGAACGGTGCGACGGTCGAGCGCTCCGTGCCGACCTTGTTCGACCAGGGCCATTTCGTCGTGCTGAATCTCAACGAGCCGGATTTCACCACGGCGACGCGGATGGTCGCGAGCATCAACAAGATGTTCGGCGCCGGCGACGCGACGGTGATCGACGGCGGCTCGGTCCGCGTGCGCGCGCCGACCGACCCGACCCAGCGGGTCGCGTTCCTGTCGATGGTCGACGGTCTGAAGGTCGATCCCGGCAGCGCGCCGGCACGGGTGATCATCAATTCGCGCACCGGCACGGTCGTGATCAGCCGCAACGTGCGCGTGAGTCCGGTCGCGGTGTCGCACGGGTCGCTCTCGGTCAGCGTCAAGGAGCAGCAGTCGGTGAGCCAGCCGGCGCCGTTCTCGCCGAACGGCCAGACGACGGTCGTCAACAATTCGACGATCCAGGTGAACGAGGGAGGACACCACATGTTCCTGTTCGATCCCGGGGTGAAGCTCGACCAGATCGTGCGCGCGGTGAACGAGGTCGGCGCGGCGCCGAGCGACCTGGTCGCGATCCTCGAGGCGATGAAGGAAGCTGGCGCGCTGCACGCGCAGCTGATCGTGATCTGACGATGGCGCGCGTCGACCCGGCCTCGCCGAGCGCGCTCGCGCTCCTGAACGCGAACCACTACGGCGACCTGGGCGCGCTGCAGTCGCTGAAGACGGCGCCGCGCTCGCCGCAGGCGATCCATGCGGTCGCCGAGCAGGTCGACGCGGTGTTCCTGCAGATGATGCTGAAGAGCATGCGCGAGGCCGCGCGCGACGTCGGCGATCACGAGAGCGAGCAGCTCGGGATGTACCAGAGCATGTTCGACGATCAGGTCGCGCTCGCGGTCAGTGCTCGCGGCGGGCTCGGACTCGGCGCGCTGGTCGCGCGGCAGCTCGAGGCGCAGCAGGGCACGGACGGCGCCGACGGTGCCCTCGGCGTGGGTGGCACGCTCGGCGCGGGTGGCACGCCCGGCGCGGGTGCTCCCTTCGGCGCGCCCGGCCCGGGCGGGCTGCCGCTCGTGCCCGGCACGGTGGCGGTCCGGACGAACGAACCGCCGGCCGCGGCCGAATCGACCGCGGGGACCCCGCCGGACACGGTCGCGGGCCCGCCGACTCCGCAGGTGGCGGCGCAGTTCGTCGGCGCGGTCCTGCCCGCGATCCGCGCCGCCGCGCAGGCGCTCGGGGTGAACCCGATCGGCCTGCTCGCGCAGGCGGTGCTCGAGACCGGCTGGGGGCGGCGCATGGCCCGTACCGCCGACGGGTCGCCGAGCTTCAACCTGTTTGGGATCAAGGCGGGGGATCGCTGGACGGGCGGTCGCGCGGTCGCGCCGACGATCGAGTTTCGCGACGGGGTCGCGACGGCGCGCACCGCGGCATTCCGGGCGTACCGGTCGGTCGCGGACAGCGTCGCCGACTTCGCGAACCTGCTGCGCGAGTCGCCGCGGTACCACGGGGCACTGTCGGCCGGTGAGAACGTCGGCGCGTACATCGAGGGGATCGCCGCCGCCGGTTATGCGACCGACCCTGCTTACGCGAGCAAGCTGGCCGGCGTGGTGCGCAGCGGCGTGTTTCGCGAAGCGCTGCGCGCGGCGTCGGCCGGCCGTTAAGGATTCCCGGTGACGGCCGATAACGCGGACAGGGCGATTTCCGCCGCCCGGCATCGTCAGGGGGATTGAGCCGTGTCGGACCTGTTCGGGATCAGCCTCAGCGCGCTGCGCGCGTTGCAGACCGCGATTTCGACCACCAGCAACAACATCGCGAACGCGAACACGCCGGGATACGCGCGCGAGAGCGTGAACCTGACGACCGCGACGCCGCAAACGAACGGCGTCGCCACCGTCGGTGCCGGCGTGCAGGTGAGCGGGGTCGTGCGCGCGTTCAGCCAGGTCGCGACCAATCAACTGAACTTCGCGCAGGGCAGCCTCGGGCAGCTGACCGCGCTGCAGACCTATGCGAACCAGGTCGACAACATCATCGGCACCACCGCGGGCGGACTGTCGAGCGCGTTGCAGAGCTACTACGGCGCTTGGTCGAACGTCGCGAACGCGCCGACCTCGATCGCCGCGCGCCAGGCGCTGCTCGGCGCCGCGCAGGGGGTCGCTTCGAGCTTCCAGAGCACGAGCGCGCAGCTCGCGAGCCTGAACACCACGATCAACGCGAGCGTCAGCGCCGACGTCCAGCAGATCAACTCAATCGCAGCCTCGATCGCGACGCTGAACCAGCAGATCGTCGTCGGCACCGCGCAGGACGGCGGCCAGCCGCCGAACGACCTGATCGACCAGCGCGACCAGCAGTTGTCGAACCTGTCGAAACTGGTCAATTTCACCACCAGCACCGACAGCAACGGCGCGGTGAACGTGTTCGTCGGCAACGGTCAGCCGCTCGTTCTGCAGGGCAACGTCAGTAAATTGACGACGGTGCAGAATCCGTACAACGCGTCGCAGCTCGAGATCTCGACCGCGACCGCCGGCAACCAGATCATCAGCGGGTCGATCACGGCCGGCGACCTCGGCGGCCTGCTCGCCGCGCGCACCCAGGTGGTCGAGCCGGCGCTCAACCAGCTCGGCCAGCTCGCGACCGCCTTCGCGCAGTCGGCGAATGCGCAGCAAAACGCCGGGCTCGATCTCAGTGGCCAGCTCGGCGCGAACCTGTTCACGCTCGCCGCGCCGACGGTCACGCCGGCGAGCACGAACACCGGTTCGGCGACGGCGTCCGCGACGGTCACCAACGTCGGACAGCTCACCACCAACGACTACGTGCTGTCCTACGACGCGGGGGCGTACCGGCTGGCGAACGCGAGCACCGGGGCCGCGGTCGCGTTCACCGGCAGCGGCACCGCGGCGAGTCCGATCGTCGCCGATGGCGTGTCGATCGTGCTGGCCGGGACGCCGGCGAACGGCGACCAGTTCCTGATCCAGCCGACCGCGCAGGCGGCGGCTTCGTTCGCGGTCGCGTTGACGAATCCGGCGCAGATCGCCGCGGCCGGCGCGATCCAGACGGCGGCGTCGAACGCGAACCAGGGGAGCGCCGCGATCAGCGCGGGCAGCGTGATCGACGCGTCGAATCCGAACCTGCTCACGCCGGCGACGATCCAGTTCACGAGTCCGACGACCTATTCGGTGAACGGTGCGGGCAGCTACGCCTACACGCCCGGCGGCAACATCGCATTCTACGGTTGGCAGGTGCAGATCACCGGAACGCCGCAGACCGGGGACCAGTTCACGGTGCAGAGCAACGCGGGCGGCAGCGGCGACAACCGCAACGCGCTTGCGAGCGCGTCGGCGCAGAATCAGGGCCTGCTC
>JAKBCG010000028.1 GCA_021808035.1 Pseudomonadota bacterium | reverse complement strand
CGATGCGGCGATCGCCGCCGGCGTGCGACTCGCGCACGGCTGCCGGCGCGGCAACTGCGGCGCCTGCCGGGCGCGATTGGTGCGCGGCGAGGTCGACTATCCCGACGGACCGCCGCTCGGCCTGGGGCCGACGGACGCTGCCGAGGGGTTGATCCTGATGTGCCGCGCGCGGGCGCGCGGCGACCTCGAAATCGACGTCGACGAGGTGCGGCATCCGGACGAGGTGACCGTGCACCGGCTGCCGTGCCGGATCGCCCGCGCCGAGCGGCTCGCGCGCGACGTGCTCGCGCTGCATCTGCGCCTGCCGCCCGTCGCGGCCTTCACGTTCCTGCCCGGCCAGTATCTCGACGTCCTGCTGCCGCAGGGCCAGCGACGCAGTTTCTCGATCGCATGTCCGCCGCACGATGCCGGGACGATCGAGCTGCACGTGCGCCGCGTGCCGGGCGGAGAGTTCACCGAGTCGCTGTTCGCGGCCGACCCGACCGACCGGGTGCTCACGATCGAAGGCCCGCGAGGTTCGTTTCGCTATCGTCCGCCAAACCTCGACGCGACGTCGGACCCGGCACCGCTCCTGCTCGTCGCGGGCGGCACCGGCTATGCGCCGATCCAGGCGATCCTGAGGCATGTCGTCGAGCGCGGCGCGTGTCGGGACGTGCGCCTGTACGTCGGCGCACGGAGCGCGGCCGATCTCTACGCGGACGCGAGGATCCGCGAGATCGCACGCCGGGCGCCGCGGCTGCGCTACCACCCGGTGGTGTCGGAACCCGCGGCGGATTGGACCGGCCGGCGCGGATTCGTGCACGAGGCGGTGCTCGCCGACCTCGAGACGCTCGCGCCGTTCGACACCTATGCCTGCGGCCCGCCGGCGATGATCGAGGCCGTGCGCCGCACGTTCCCGACGCGGTGCGCCGATCCCGAGCGGCTCTATGTCGATTCGTTCGAATAGCCGCCGGACCGGCCGAGCGCCCAGCGCGACAGCGCCTCGACGAGCGCCGGGTCCTCCGGCGATCGCGCCTCGATCCGGGGTCCGGCGATTCCGAGCGACGCGAGCGCGTCCGCGACCCGCCCGGCGGGCACCAGCCAGTGCAGTCGATCGAGCGCCGCGCGCAACGTTGGCGTCGAGATCGCGAGCAGCGCCGTCGCGATCTCGACGCTGGTCGCCGTGACGACCTGCAGCGCCCCGCCGTCGAGCTGCGCTTCGAGTTCGCGCAGCCGCGCGGAGTCCGGCGCTGCGGGCGCACGACGATAGACGTCGACCGGCACGACCCGCGCGCCGCGCGCCTCGAGTTCCCGCGCGAGCAGGTCGCGGCCGCCGACGCCCTTGACGAGCAGCACGCGACGTCCGCCGAGATCCGCGAACGCGGGTTCGGCGAGCAGATGTTCGGTATCGAATCCGCCGCGCGGCGTGATCGCGACCCGGTAGCCTGCGAGATCCAGGACACGGCGCGTCGCGGGACCGATCGCGGCGATCTCGAGGTCACGGCGCGATCCGAGCAATCCGGCGCCATGCCGTACTGCGTTCGCGCTGGTGAACACGACGAGGTCGAACGCATCCCCCGCGGCGATGCGCCGCGCAAGCCCGGCGGGCGGCTCCAGCGCGTCGATCGTGATCGCGGGCAGCGCGAACGCGGTCGCGCCGTGCGCTTCGATCAGACTGCACAACCCGGCCGACTGCGCCAGCGGCCGTGTCACGATCACGCCGACGCCCGCGAGCCGGCGCATCGTGCTCAGCCCGCGGCGAACGTGTCGAGGATCTCGCGCGCTCCCGCCGCGAGCATCCGTTGCGCGAGCGCTTCGCCGAGCGCCGCGGCCGCATCGGCGGCGCCGCTCAGCTCATCGCGCAGCATCCGGTGGCCATCGGGCGCGGCAACGAGCCCGCGCAGCGCGAGGCGCCCGCCGTCGAGCGTCGCATGGGCGGCGACCGGTGACTGGCAGCTGCCGCCGAGGCGCCGCGAGAACGCGCGCTCGGCGTCCACCGCCATGCGCGTCGGCGGATGCTCGAGCGCGGCGAGGCGCGCGAGGATCGCCGTGTCACCCGCACGGCATTCGACGCCGATCGCACCCTGGCCGACCGCCGGCAGCGACACCTCGAGCGGCAATCGCGCCGCGATCCGCGACTCCCAGCCGAGCCGTGCGAGACCGGCGCATGCGAGCACGATCGCGTCGAGCGAACCCTCGTCGAGCCGTCGTACACGGGTATTCAGATTGCCCCGCAGCGCCTCGATCCGCAGGTCGGGACGCGCGGCGAGGAGCTGGGCGCGCCGGCGCAGGCTCGCGGTGCCGACGCGTGCGCCGTCCGGCAGCGCCTCGAGCGCGGCGGCCCGCGGGGCGACGAGCGCGTCGCGTGGATCGGCGCGCTCGAGGATCGCACCGATCGTGAACTGCGCCGGCAGGTCGGCGGGAACGTCCTTCATCGAATGCACCGCGAGATCCGCGCGGCGCTCTTCGAGGGCGATCTCGAGTTCCTTGATGAACAGACCTTTGCCGCCGATCGCGGCAAGACTGCGGTCGAGGATCCGATCGCCTTTGGTGGACATCGGCAGCAGCACGACGGCGCCGCCCGGGTCGGCGGCGCGCAGCCGTGCGGCGACGTGCTCGGCCTGCCACAGCGCCAGCGGGCTCTGGCGGGTCGCGATGCGCAGCGGCGCGGCGGTCACGGCCGCATTCAGGCGCCGGGCCCGGCGTCGGTGAACAGCGCCGACTTCGCGCGGTAGATCGTCGAGATGTCCTCGTCGCCATGGCCGTCGCGGATCAGCGCCGCGTATTCGGCGAGGGTCGACTCGACGACCGGCAGGCGCGCGCCATGCGCGGCCGCCATCTCGCGACATATCTTCAGGTCCTTCTCGTGCAGGCGTACCCGGAAGCCGGCCGGGTATCGTCCCTTCGCCATGTAGGGCGCGCGGTTCACGAAGTACCAGCTCGATCCCGCGCCTTGGCCGAGCGTGTCGATCACCCGCTCGAGCGGCAGTCCTTCCGCATGCGCGAACGCCATCGCCTCGGCGACGGCTTGGATGATCCCGGCGCACATGATCTGGTTGGTGGCCTTGGTCGCCTGGCCGGCGCCGCTCGGACCGAGGTGGGCGATCTTGCGCCCCACCGCCTCGAGCACCGGTCGGGCGCGCTCGAACACCGGCTCGTCGCCGCCCGCCATGATCGCGAGCGTCCCCTGTTTCGCGCCTTCGATCCCGCCGCTGACGGGGCAATCCAGGAAACCGATGCCGTCGGCCGCGAGTTGCGCATGCACTGCGCGCGCGGTACCCGCGCCGACGGTGGAGAAATCGATCACGATCTTGCCGGCGGCGAGGCCCGGCCTCAATCCGGCGACGACGTCGCGCAGATCCGCGTCCGCCGACACGCAGATGCCGACGGCGTCGCAGTCCGTGGCGAGCGCCGCGAGGGTCGGGTACGCCTGGCAGCCGAGCTCGGCTGCGAGCGCGGTCGCCTTGTCCGCGGTGCGGTTCCAAACGCCGGCCAACCGGTCCGCCCGGTGCAGATTGCGCGCCATCGGCGCGCCCATCGCACCCAACCCGACGAAGCCGATACGCATCGTTGTCACCCTTCCCCGCGGGATCGCTTTAGAAGCGCGCTAGGTTAAGCGCTCGAAGCCGCCGCGGCAAAGGGGTCGTGCGGGGGTCGGCGGGAGACCGGGCGTGCCGGTTGCGATCGCGTGGCGGCTACATCGACTCGCCGCTGCCGCAGAGCGTGTCGACCTGCTTCTTCGCATCGAGGCGCGCGGCGTCGATCTCGGCCGACGAGAGATAGTGGCGCTTGCCGTCGGCACCGAGCGAATACATGTGCCGCCCGTTGATCAATTCCTCGTAGCGCTGTTTCGCCTTCGCGCATTGCGCCCGACGCGCGGTCGCGACGTCCGAGTCGACGGCTTGCTGTTCGCGTTCGGCCTTGGTCTGCGCGAGCGCCTGGGCGGCGAAGGCGGCGTTGGAGAGAGTCGGGTTCGCCGCTGCGCTCGCCGGCGCCGCCGCTTCGGTGCCGAGCAGGTGCACGACCGTCGCATGCACGCCGACCGGCGGGGAGTCGCCGTATTGGATCTCGCCTTTCGCATTGAGCCATTTGTAGACGGTCGCGGATGCGAGGGCAGACCATCCGAGCAGGACAGCGAACAACAATACGCGCTTCATGATCCCTTATCCTCCGGGGCGACTACAATGCGCGTGATCCGGTTTCCCCCGTTCGGATCCGCACCGCCTGGCCGAGCTCGGAGACGAAAATCTTGCCGTCGCCGATCTTGCCGGTGCGCGCCGACTCGATGATCGACTCGACGACCCGTTCGACCTGCTCGTCGTCCACCGCGAGCTCGAGCTTGACCTTCGGCAGGAAGTCGACGACGTACTCCGCGCCTCGATAGAGTTCAGTATGACCTTTTTGCCGGCCGAAACCCTTGACCTCGGTCACGGTGAGCCCCTGCACGCCGATTTCTGCGAGCGCCGAGCGCACTTCGTCGAGCTTGAACGGCTTGATGATCGCCACGACCAGTTTCATCTCGCACACTCCTCGGATGTTCACTGAACGGGACTGCAGTGTAACAATGAAAAAATATCTTCCAATTGCGGCGCCGCGTCATTGGCGATCGCCCGGTGGCTGGGTTATAAGGGCGAAGATCTCGCGCCGTGTCATGGAATCGAAAAAACGGCGAACTCGCCGAATGGCGAAGTTCGCCGTCAGGAAATACGCGCCGACGGGGGGTGTGTCAGATGCCGGCGCGAGATCTTCCCAAATCGTGACCCATTCAGGTCGGGCCGGTCAGAGCGCGTTCTTGCCGCGTTCGCCGGTACGGACTCGGCATGCGTCGTCGAGAGGCTGCACCCAGAGTTCGCCGTCGCCGGCACGACCGGTCCGCGCGAGGTTGCAGATCGCCTCGATCACCGGTTCGCTGATCGAATCGTCGACCGCGATCTCGATTTTCGCCAGCGGCCGCCATCCGGCGGCGCGGTCGTCCGCAGGAAGGGCGTCGGCGAATTCCGGCCCGCCAGGATCGCCGTGCACCTCGGTCACCGTAACGCCCTGGACGCCGAGATCGACGATCGCACGACGTAGCGTCTCGAGCTTGAAAGGCCTTACGATTGCGCTGATCAATATCATCCATTCCTTGCCGTTCTCGTCGATTATTCGGCGCTCATCCGAGCCGGGCTGCGAGTACCATCGATTGAGAGAATGCAGCTACCGTGCCATGTCCCTGGTCGTTGTCGATCAAGGACTTGCATGGATCGCGAGCGCGCCGCGCGCACCACGGTGGGGCGTGCGGCACCTGTCGCGCATCGACGGAGAGCGGCGCAATGAATCTTCCAGGAGGGTCCGATGAGTTTGACCGATTCGACCGCGCTCGACGAGATCGCGCGCCGGCTCGCGGAGGTGGTGCCCCAACCCTTGCGGGCGCTCGCGCGCGATATGGAGACGAATTTCAAGACGGTGCTGCAGTCGCAACTCGCGAAGCTCGACATCGTCACGCGCCAGGATTTCGACGTGCAGTCGGCGGCGCTCGCGCGCGCGCGCGAGCAGCTGGCCGCGATCGAGGCCCGGCTCGCCGAGTTGGAAGCGAAGACCCGGTCGGCCTGAGCGCGCTGCACGCCGGGCGGGGCGCCGGACCGGGCCTTGCGTGAGGATCGCGGGGTGGGGCGCACCGCCGTCAGCGCGACCTTGAGCCGGGCTCCGCTCGGACTCGCGGCGCCGCTGGTGCGCGTCGAGGTGCACCTGGGTGCGGGCTTGCCTCAATTCGCGATCGTCGGATTGCCCGAGGCGGTCGTGCGGGAGAGCCGTGAACGCGTGCGCGCCGCGCTGCTGAGCGCGGGCTTCGAGTTCCCGGCCGCGCGACTCACCGTGAATCTCGCGCCGGCGGATCTGCCCAAGGAAGGCGGGCGGTTCGATTTGCCGATCGCGGTCGGCGTGTTGATCGCGACGGGACAGTTGCCGCGCGAGTGCGCCGCACGCCGCGAATTCTACGGCGAGCTGTCGCTCGGTGGCGAGCTGCGGGAGACGACGAAGCTGTTGCCGGCGTTGATCGCCGGCGTGGCCGAAGGCCGGGAATTGATCGTGCCCGCCGCGAACGCGCTGGAGGCGGCCCTGCTGTCCGGCGCGCGGATCCGCATGGCTCGCGATCTGCCGCAGCTGTGCGCGGCGCTGCTGGACCGCGAGTCGCTGCCGGCGCCGCCGGCGCCGAACCCGGTCGCGGCGGCGCCGCTCGCGGACCTCGCGGACGTGCGCGGCCAGCGCTGGGCCAAGCGCGCGCTCGAGATCGCGGCGGGTGGTGAGCACGGCCTGCTGATGCTCGGACCCCCGGGAACCGGCAAGACGATGCTCGCGCAACGGCTCGGCGGCATTCTGCCGCCGCTCGACGAGGGCGAGCGGCTCGAGGTGGCGAGCCTCGAGTCCGCCGCCGGCGCGCGCCCCGTCGGCTCCGCTGCGCGCCCGTTTCGCGCGCCGCATCACACCGCTTCGGTCGCCGCGTTGATCGGCGGCGCGTCCCGGCCGGGCGAGATCTCCCGCGCACACCGCGGCGTGCTGTTCCTCGACGAACTCCCGGAGTTCCCGCGCAATGCGCTCGAAGCGCTGCGTGAGCCGATCGAGAGCGCCACGGTCGTGCTCTCCCGCGCGAAACGCTGCTACGAATGGCCGGCCGCGTTTCAGCTCGTCGCCGCGATGAATCCCTGTCCCTGTGGCTACCACGGCGACCCCCGCGGCCGCTGCCGGTGCACCGCCGAGCAGATCCGCCGTTACCGGGCGCGGGTGTCGGGCCCTCTGCTCGACCGGATCGACATTCACGTGGAGCTCGCGACGCCCACGGCCGCGCAGCTCAGCCTGGATGACCACTGCGCGGCGGTCGCCGAGCGCAGCGTCGAGGTCGCCGGGCGGGTCGCCCGTGCGCGGCGCGCGCAGATCGAACGCCAAGGAAAAGCCAATGCGCGGCTCGACCCGGCGGAGGTCCGGGTTCACTGCGGTCTCGATCGTGCAGCCACCGCGCTGGCCGCACGTGCATACGAACGACTCGGGCTGTCGGCGCGGGCGCATCAGCGGGTGCTGAAGCTCGCCCGTACCTGCGCCGACCTCGCCGGTTCCCGACGGATCGAGGCGACGCACGTCGCCGAGGCCATTCAGCTCCGCGCGCTCGACCGTCCGCCGGTGTGACGAGCCGGTCCGCGGCGGCTATTTCTTCGCGAGCGACACCATGTAATCGACCGCCGAGCGGATCGTCGCGTCCGGCCAGTTCGTACCACCGCGGGGTGGCATCGCCTTGTAGCCGTGTTCGGCGTGCTGGTAGAGCACCGCCATGCCTTCGGCGATGCGCGGTGCCCACGCGGCCTTGTCGCCGGCCTTCGGCGCACCGTTCAGTCCGAGTCCATGGCAGGCCGAGCAGACCTGCTGGAAGGCGGCCTCGCCCGTCTTCGGCAGGTTCGCCGCGGGTGCCGCGGGCGCGGTCGCCGCCGGCGCCGTGAGTGCGGAATTGTCCTGCCCCGCAATGGCTTCCCGACCGAACGGTGCGATGTTGTTCTGTATCGCAGCGAGGTAGGTCGACTCGGTCATCTGATCCTTCAGTTGCACCCGTCCGAGCGATCGGGCCAGGGCAAAGAAGCCGATTGCGGCAATGATCAGGATCCCGAGCACGACGCTGAACGAGTTCAGGAAGTGAGTATCGGAGGTTTCGTCGTTGGACACGATGACTCGCTGAAATTAGGTCGAAAAATGATTATCGTTCGAGTATAGCGACAGCCGGCCGGCGACGGAATAGCCGAGACCGCGGGAGTCGTGGGGCGATCCGCCGCGCGCGGGCGCAACGAAGCGCCTGCCGCGTGCGGGTTAGAATCCCTCGCTCCCGGGAGGGGCAACGCCGGCGTGCCGCCCGGGGTCGCAGTCCGGAGATCAGCGATGTTCTACGCATTCGCCGCTCAGGCGGTACTCCTCCTGCACCTCGGGTTCATCGGGTTCGTGATGCTCGGCGGCTGGCTCGCGATCCGGCACCCTGCATGGGCCGCGGTGCATTTGCCGGCCGCCGCATGGGGCGCGTACGTCGAGCTCAGCGGCCGGATCTGCCCGCTCACGGTCTGGGAGAACGCGCTGCGCGTTCGGGCCGGACAGGCCGGATATCAGGGCGGTTTCATCGAGCACTATCTGCTCGCGATCATCTATCCAGCCGGGCTCACCCGAACGGTGCAACTCGGTCTCGCGGCGCTGGTGATCGGCGTGAACGCGGCGGTATACCGGCGCGTGCTGCGCAACCGGCATCCGCGCGGCGGATCGTGACGTGAGGACGCTGGACGGGAGCCCGGCGAGGTCGCCCGACGGGCGCCGCCGGGCAGGCCTTTCACGGAGCTTCCCGCCGATCGGAGGTCCGCTGGCGCGCTGGCTGATCGTCGGCAGCCTGCCGGGTCGGGAGTCGCTCGCGCGCCGGGAGTATTACGCGCAACCGCGTAACGCGTTCTGGTCGATCATGGGCGCACTGTTCGGCGCGAGCCCGGAATTGCCGTATGCGCAGCGCCTCCTGCGCCTCGTCGAGCAGCGGATCTCGGTCTGGGATGTCTGTGCCGCCGCGCAACGATCGGGGAGCTCGGACAGTGCGATCCGGCGCGGCAGCGTCATGATCAACGATTTTCAGGGGTTGTTCACGCAATGGCCCGGGATCGAAGCGGTGGTGTTCAACGGGGCGGTCGCGGCCGACCTGTACGAGCGACTCGTGGTGCCGTCCCTCGGCTCGCCGGCCCGCGCGCTGCCGCGCCTCAGGTTGCCCTCGACGAGTCCCGCGAACGCATCGATCCCCTATGAACGCAAGCTGGCCGCCTGGCGCGCAGCGCTCGCGCCCTCCGTGCGGTCGCGCAGTGGACGGGCCGAGGCCTGCGCGGGTACTATCGCGACCCTCCGCCCAAAGCGCCCGTAGCTCAGCTGGATAGAGTGTCGGCCTCCGAAGCCGAAGGTCACTGGTTCGAATCCAGTCGGGCGCGCCATTCACCCAGGGTCCATCGCCGACGCGCCGTGAGGGGCCCGTCGACGAGACGCGGAGCCGCCGCCTCAATCGAACTCGCCGTGTCCGGCCGGGAACGCCTGCTCCCAATGGCGTCCGTCGATCGGGGTCACGGTCGTCGCCTCGACCGTGCCGTCGTCGAGGCAGCGCGCGTTGACGCTGAAGCCGTCGGGATGCGATCGCGGCACGTAGAACGACTTCACGCCGCAGATCCGGCAGAACAGGTGTTCGGCCCTGCCGGTGTTGAAGCGGTAACTCACCAGCGACTCGGTGCCGCTCAGCAGCTTGAATCGCGACGCCGGAACGATCAGGTGCAGGAAGCCGGATTTCGCGCAGATCGAGCAGTTGCACTCCTCGACCGCGATTCGCGCGGGTGCGATCACCTCGAAACGCACGCGTGCGCAGTGGCAACCGCCCCGGTGGACGATCATGGCACGGTGCCTCGACCGACGCTGCGTCCCTCGATGCGCCGGTCGGGAACGAACCAGAGACCGGCGACCAGCACGTACAACCCGAGCGCGATCCACGGGCTCACGAACGAGAGCGCGATCCCGATTGCGTAAACCGCGATGGAAATCAGCCCCTTGGTGTCCCGGCCGAGCGCCGCGGCGAGCGCGGAATCGCGTCCGTCGCTCGCGGCGAGACAACGCGCGAGGTTGTAGTACGCGATCGCCGCCATCAGCAGCACGCAGCCGTAGAGCGCGATCGGTGCGGACGCGAAGTGGTTGGTGTTCATCCACGCGGTCACGAACGGGACCAGCGACAGCCAGAACAGCAGGTGCAGGTTGGCCCACAGCACGGCGCCGCTGACGCGCTGCGCCGCGTGCAGCATATGATGATGATTGTTCCAGTAAATGCCGACGTAGACGAAGCTGAGGACGTAGCTCAGGAACGTCGGCACGACCGCGCGCAGCGCGTCGAAGCCGGCGCCCTGCGGCGCCTTCAGCTCGAGCACCATGATCGTGATGATGATCGCGATCACGCCGTCGCTGAAGGCTTCCAGACGCCCTTTGCCCATGCGGCCTCCGCGGGTGTCTCGGGAGGGAGAAGGCCGCGGCGTTCCGGGCTCGCCGCGGCCGATGCAGGTCAGTGCTTGTGCTCGATCGCCGCGAGGTCGCTGACGAGGCTCATCAGGCGCTGCTCGCCGCCCGCGGTGCCGACGTCGGCGACGTACTTGCCGTTCACCACGAACGTCGGCACGCCGGTGATGTGATAGCGCTCCATCTCTTCGTCGGCGTGCCGCAAGTCGGTCTCGACCGTGAAGGAATGGTAGGCGTTCTGGAACGCCTGCGCGGAAACGCCGTGCTTGGTCACGAACGCCACCTGCATCTGCTCCGACTGCGCGTCGGTGCTGCCGGTCAACGGATCGTTGTTCACGTGGATCTCGTTGAAGATCGCGGTGTGCAGCTGGTCGATCTTGCCGAGGCTCTGCAACGTGTAATAGAGCCGCGCGAGCGCCCGCTGGCTCGGTCCCCACATCACCGGAATCCGATAGAAAGCGATGTACGGGGCCTTCGTCTTGAGCCAGGCCTCGACGATGGGGTCGAGCGCGTAGCAGTGGGGGCAGGCGTACCAGAAGAATTCGATCACCTCGACCTTGCCGGGCGGCGCGAACGTCGGCTGCGCCGGGACGAGGCGCGTGTAGTTCACGCCCTCCTGCCACATCGACGGTCCGGACAGCGACTCCGCTCGAGCGGTGCCGGAGACGGCGGCGACCGCTTCGTAGAGCGGATTGTGCTCGCCGGTGTTGCCCTTCGCCTTCTCGACGGTCTCCGAACGCTCGTTCAGTTGTCCCACCGTGGAGGGCGCGACCGACATCGACGACGTCGCGGTCGCCGCGGTCGTGCCGGCCGGACTGGCGGCATTGCCGGTCGGATGCTTCGCGCACGCGGCGACGAGCAGGCCGAGTCCGAGCACCCAAGCGATTCTGGAAAAGCGGACCATCATCGCAACCCCTTCACGTAGTCGGCCACGTCACGCATCTGGTCGGGCGTCATGCGCTTCGCGATCGTCCGCATGATCGCGTTCGGATCGGTCGCCCGGGCGCCGCTCGCGTAATTCTGCAGCTGGGTGATCACGTAAGTCGCGTGTTGTCCACGAAGCGCCGGGATCTTGCCCGGTTCGTTGCCTGCGCCGGTCGGGCCGTGGCAGCCCATGCAAGCCGGAATCTCGTGGGGCGCGTCACCGCCCCGGTACAGCGTCTCGCCAGCCTTCCAGTACCGCGGGTCGGCTTGCAGCCCCGTGTTGGGCAGGCTGTCGAAGTAGGCGCCGAGGTCTTCCATGTCCTGCGGTGTCAGCGCGGCGACGTTCGCCGCCATGATCGGATTCTGCCGCTTGCCGCTCTTGAAGCTCTGCAGCTGATAGGTGATGTACGCCGCTCCGAGACCGGCCAGGCTCGGCCATTGCGGGTTCACGCTGTTGCCGTTGGCGCCGTGACAGGCACGACAGACGACGGCTTTGGTGGCGCCCGCCTGGGCGTTCCCCGCAGCGAGGGCCGCGCTGCCGGCGATCGTGCCGGCGAGCGCCATTCCGATGATCAACAACCGCTTCATGATGCGCTCTTCCCCGTGCTATTCCCAACCATTCAGGGCCGTAAATCGTACACTAGGCTCAATAATTTACGTCTAACGACGCGGCATGTCGAATTACGCGAACGTGAAATTCCTGACGAGTGCGGCGCGTGTCGGCCAGTTGGTCGCCGACACCGGCCGCGAGGTCGCGTTCGCGGGGCGCTCGAACGCGGGCAAATCGACCGCGATCAATGCGGTGACGGGCCGATCGGGGCTCGCGCGGGTCAGCCGGACGCCGGGCCGGACCCAGCTGATCAATTTCTTCGAACTCGCGCCGGACCGGCGTCTCGTCGACCTGCCAGGTTACGGCTTCGCGAAAGTGCCGGATGTGGTCCGAGACCGCTGGCACGAGTTGATGCGCGAATACTTCGCGCGCCGCGAGTCCCTGATCGGCCTGCTGCTGATCGTCGATGCGCGCCGCGGTCTCGGCGACCTCGATCGAGCGATGCTCGAATGGGCGCAGGGCGGCGACCGGCGCGCGCACGTGCTGCTCAGCAAGGCCGACAAGCTCGGCCGCCAGGAGGCGATCCGGGTGCTGCGCGCGACGCAGGCGGAGTGCGCGGGCGCGGGCATCGGCGCGCAGCTGTTCTCCGCGCACGCGCGCCAGGGCGTCGACGAGGCGCGGGAGGTGCTTTCGCAATGGCTCGAGGGCGGCGTGTGACGGTCGGACAAAAAAAAGCCCCGATGGTCGCTGTTACGCAGCCATCGGGGCAGACCAACCCGGCATGGGGATGACAAACCGGGTCAACCCGCTCAGGGAGAGGAGCGGGGAGCGATTGGGTCGCTCGCAAAGTTAGAGCGGGCGACCCGAAGAAAGTTCCGGACGATGCAAAAAAGTCGGCCAGGCTACTTAACTTCATGAAATAACGATGATTTTTCACTCATATCGCGCCTCGGCGCCAGCGCGTCTGCCGAAGCCTTCGGGAGCCGGACGCGGGCCTCAGTGCGCCTCGTCCCAGTTGTCACCCCGACCCACGTCGACCTTGAGCGGGACCCGCAAAGGTCCGCCGGCGCCCGCCATCCGGTCGCGCAGTTCCCGCATGACCCGGTCGACCGCGTCCACGGCGACTTCGAGCACGAGTTCATCGTGGACCTGCATGATCAATCGCGCGCGGACCTGCTCACGGCGGATCCACCCGTCGATGTCGATCATCGCGCGCTTGATCACGTCGGCGGCGGTGCCCTGCATCGGCGCGTTGATCGCGCTGCGTTCCGCATATTGCCGTTGCGACGGATTGCCCGAGCGGATGTCGGGCAGGTAGAGGCGCCGACCGAACACGGTCTCGACGTAGCCGCGCTCGCGGGCGAGCGCGCGCGTCTCGTCCATGTACCGCTTGACGCCAGGGTAACGCTCGAAATACCGGTCGACGTAGGCCTGCGCGTTCGCTCGTCCGATGCCGAGCTGGCGGGCGAGGCCGAACGCCGACATTCCGTAGATCAACCCGAAGTTGATCGCCTTGGCCGACCGACGCTGGTCCGCGCTGACCGCCTCCTCGGGCACGCCGAGGACCTCGGCCGCGGTCGCGCGATGCACGTCCCGATCCTCCGCGAACGCGCTCGCCAGGGCGGCGTCGCCCGACAGGTGCGCCATGATTCTCAATTCGATCTGGGAATAGTCCGCCGCCACCAGCACGAAGCCCTCCGGCGCGATGAATGCGCGGCGGATGCGCCGGCCTTCGGGCGTGCGGATCGGGATGTTCTGCAGGTTCGGGTCCGACGAGGACAGACGCCCCGTCGCCGCGACCGCCTGGTGATAGGACGTGTGCACCCGACCGGTCGCCGGTTCGATCTGTTGCGGCAGCTTGTCCGTGTACGTCGATTTGAGCTTCGCCAGGCCGCGATACTCGAGGATCAGACGCGGCAGCTCGTGTTCCAGCGCGAGTTCCTCGAGCACGTCCTCCGCCGTCGACGGCTGACCGGTCGGCGTCTTGCGTATCGGCGCGATCGCCAACCGGCCGAACAGGATCTCCTGGAGCTGTTTCGGCGACTCGAGATTGAACGGCGTGCCGGCCGCGTGGTGCGCCGCCTGCTGCACCTCGCCCATGCGCTGCGCGAGTTCGCCGCTCTGGGTCCGCAGGCGGTCGGGGTCGATCAGCACGCCGGCGCGCTCCATTCGATAGAGCACCGCGACGAGCGGCTG
>JAKBCG010000413.1 GCA_021808035.1 Pseudomonadota bacterium | reverse complement strand
ATCGAGAACGCGAGCGCCCACAGGAACGCCGCGGCGCCCACGAGCCATTCGGGCCCGTGCGACAACGCGAACCCGATCCTCGAGATCGCCGCGATCGGCATCAGCGCGTACGCGAACCGCATCGCGCGGTCCGCGCGCACCGGCCGGCCCGTGTGCTTCAGCGCGACGCGCGTCATCAAGCCGAGCTTCAGCGTGCTGTACGCGCCGATCGTGAACGCGTGGATCGCGGCGTCCTGCCACGCGATGCGCGTGCCGGCGCACGCGCGCAGCACGAACGACGCGATCAGCCACAGATACCCGAGGTGCACGCACCGCAGGATCGGGTCGCGGAACGCGCGCCATCCGCGCCATCGGGCCCAGCGCCACGCGTGGATCAGCGCGGCCGCGCTCGCGGTCACGGTCACCCAGCGCGCGGGCGCGTGCAGCACGTCGGCGAGCGCAAACGCGAGCATCGCCGCCGCGGTCGCGGTTTCGATCGGCGGCGAGAGCGGTTTCGATTCGATCCCGCGGGACCGCAGCCAGCGGCGGGTGAACGCCGGGACGAACAGGCCGCCGTACAAGGTGAACAGGAACATCAGCGCATCGACCGCGAGCGCGAGCGCGCGCCCGATCTCGCCGATCGAGCCGCTGCGAACGCCGTCGTAGTAGAGGAAGTTCGCGGCGGCCAACGCGCACAGCGGCACCGTCGTCCATGCGAACAGGCGTTTGCGCGCGCCGCGCACGCTGATCAACAGCAGCAGGCCGAGCACCGGAAACAGCGCGCCGTCGCCGACCGCGACCAGCGGTTCCGGCAGTTCGCGCTGGAACCACACGCACACGCGGCCGAGCAGCCAGAGCGCCGCGAGCAGGCGCAGCGGCGCGCCGCGGATCTCCGCGGCGCCGGTCCAGCTCGGGATCGCCGTCAGCAGGATCCCGCAGACCAGCGCGCCCGCGAACCCGAAGAGCATCTCGTGCGCGTGCAGCGCCCACAGGGGCAGGTGCGGATCGGGCGGCGGCCACCACCCGAGGCGCGCCCCGTACCACAGCCCGAGCAGCGCCGGGCCGTACAACGACGCGGCGAGGAAGAACGGCCGGAAGCCGGCGGTCCACACGGCCGCACCGGAGCCGGCGGCACCCGCCGCGGCGGCGGCGCGCGTCAACGCGCGCTCGACGCGCTCGAGGCCTCCTCGAGCTCGCGCCACGGGTAGTCGATGACCTCCAGCAACACGCCGTTCATCTTGCGCGGGTGGACGAACGCGAACTCGCAATCCCGGAACCGGCGAATGCCGCCGACGATCGGGTAATCGTTCGCGGCGAGCTCGGTGACCGCCTGCCGCGTGTCGTCGACGTTCAGGCTGATCAGCATCACGCCCTCGCCGCGCCGCTCGATGAACTTGGCGACGTCACCGTCCGGCGTCAACGACTCCATCAGCTCGAATCCGATGCCGCCGACCCAGTAGCGCGCGACGCGGATCTTCTCGGGCTCGTCGACGTAGCTATCGTCCGGCGCCTGCTTGCCGAGGACCGGCTCCCAGATCTTCTTCGCGGCCTCCAGGTCGCGCACCGCGATGCAAATGTGGTCGATCTTGTTCGTCTTCATCCGCTGAGGCTCCCGGACCGGTCGCTCGCGATCGCGATGCACCCGATCGAGTGTATACGGTATGCTTATTTGCGCCTAGGCCGGCCGGCGGCGGGCGGGATGGGTCGGCGGCGATTGACGCGATGCGCGGGCTCCATAACAATGCGGGGCGATCTCGCAATCATCAGGATGCGCCCGCATCGAGGATCAGGGGTGACCCCGCGCCGACGCTGTGAACGCGTCGTCACCGCGACCGCGAGTCGTCCGGCCCGCCGTTGCAGTCAAGGATGCCGATGAAGCGATCGTCTCCGATCAAGAAGGAAGCGACCCTGCGCGAGCAGGTGTTCCAAGTGCTGGTGAGCGAGTTGAAGAGCGCCCGCTTCGCGCCGGGGGAGCGGATCACCGAAGAAGGCCTCGCGAAGCGGCTCGGGGTGTCGCGGACCCCGATCCGGGAGGCGCTCGGGCAGCTCACCAAGCAGGGAATCCTGCGGGCGCGCGTCGGCGGCGGCTACGTGGTGCCGTCGCCGTCGATCGAGGAGATACGCCAGATCATCGCGGTGCGGCGGCTGCTCGAGCCGGCCGCGGTACGCATGGCCGCCGGGGAGTACGGACCCGCCGAGATCGACCGGATCTCCAAGGCGATCGACGCGGAATCGCGCGCGGCGCCGCGGGCCTCCGCCGGGATGTTCGCGAAGGCGAACGAGGACTTCCGGCACGCGATCTTCGACGCGATCTCCAACCAGGTGCTGAGCTCGGTCATCGCGCAGTTCGCGGGCCATCTGCATTTCATCCGGGGCGCGACGCTGAGCGACCTCGAGTTGCGCCGCGAGATCGTGGGCCGGCAACAGCAGATTCGCGACGCGCTCGCGCAGCGCGACGCCGATCGGGCCGAAGCGCTCTGGCGCTCGTACCTCGACCTCACCGAAGCGGCCTTGACCAAGGCGCTGACCGATTTCAAGCGCCG
>JAKBCG010000412.1 GCA_021808035.1 Pseudomonadota bacterium | reverse complement strand
CGGCCATACCCACGCGATCTCCCGCTACGGACTCGCCGATCTCCTACCCGGCGGGATCCGGATGATCCACGGCCCGGGCTGCCCGGTCTGCGTGCTGCCGATCGGCCGGATCGATCAGGCGATACGCCTCGCGCGCGAGCATCGGGTGATCCTCGCGACCTATGCCGACACGATGCGCGTGCCGGCGTCGCAGCGGCTCACGCTGCTGCGCGCGAAGGCGCTCGGCGCGGACGTGCGGATGGTGTACTCGACCGAGGATGCGCTCGCGATCGCGCGGGCGAACCCGCGCCGCGAGGTCGTGTTCCTCGCGATCGGATTCGAGACGACGACGCCGCCGACCGCGGTCGCGGTCCTGAACGCCGCGCAAGCCGCACTCGGCAATTTCAGCGTCCTGTGCAACCACGTGCTCACGCCGGCCGCGATGCACGCGATCCTCGACGCGCCGCAAGGCGTCGCGATCGACGGGTTCGTCGGCCCGGCGCACGTCTCGACGGTGATCGGCAGCGCTCCGTACGAGCCGTTCGCGGTCGACTACGGCAAGCCCGTCGTGATCGCCGGCTTCGAGCCGCTCGACCTGCTGCGGGCGATCCAGATGCTGGTCCGGCAGGTGAACGAGGGTCGCGCCGCGGTCGAGAACGAGTTCACGCGCGCGGTCACGCGCGCGGGAAATGCGCGTGCGCAGGCGCTCGTCGACCGGGTGTTCGAGCGCCGTGCATCGTTCGAATGGCGCGGCCTCGGGACGATCCCGGCGAGCGCGTTGCAACTGCGGCCGGAGTTCGCGCACTTCGACGCCGAGCGGCGCTTCCCGGTGCCCTACGAGCCGGTCCCGGACAACAAGGCCTGCGCCTGCGGGGAGATCCTGCGCGGCGAGAAGCGCCCCGAGGACTGCCGGATCTTCGGCACCGCGTGCACCCCCGAGAACCCGATCGGCTCGTGCATGGTGTCCTCGGAAGGCGCGTGCGCCGCGCACTATACCTACGGACGGTTCCGCGGAGCGGCCGCTTGAGCGCGCCGTACGGCCGGCCGCTCGACCTCCGGCACGGGCTCGTCGACCTCACCCACGGATCCGGCGGACGCGCGATGGCGCAGCTGATCCACGAGTTGTTCGTGCGCGAGCTCGCGAACGAGTATCTCGCGCAGGGCGACGACGGCGCGCGCCTGGGTCCCGCGGCCGGCCGGCTGGTCATCGCGACCGACGCCCACGTCGTCTCGCCGTTGTTCTTCCCCGGCGGCGACATCGGGAGCCTCGCGGTGAACGGCACGATCAACGACGTCGCGGTGATGGGCGCGCGACCGCTCTATCTCGCCGCGAGCTTCGTGCTCGAAGAGGGCTTTGCGCTCGCGGATCTCGCGAAGATCGTCGCATCGATGGGCCGCGCGTCGCGCGAGGCCGGCGTACCGGTCGTGACCGGCGATACCAAGGTCGTCGAGCGCGGCAAGGCGGACGGCGTGTTCATCACGACGACCGGGGTCGGGGAGCTGCGCGACGGCATCGACTGCTCCGGCGCGAACGCCCGGCCCGGGGATGTCGTGCTGCTCAGCGGTCCAATCGGTGCGCACGGCATGGCGATCATGGCCTGCCGCGAGAATCTCGCGTTCGACGCGCCGATCGTCTCGGACACCGCCGCGTTGCACGGCCTGATCGACGGCCTGCTGCGGGCCGCCCCGGGCCTGCACACGATGCGCGACGCGACGCGCGGCGGAGTCGGCGCGACGCTGAACGAGATCGCGCAGCAATCCGGGGTCGGCATCGAGATCGACGAAGCCGCGATCCCGATCCCCGCCGCGGTCGAGGCAGCCTGCGAGCTCCTCGGACTCGACCCGCTGTACGTCGCGAACGAAGGGCGCCTGCTCGCGATCTGTCCGCCGGACCTCGCCGACGCGGCACTCGGCGCGCTGCGCACGCACCCACTCGGCGCCGAGGCGACGAGGATCGGCGGCGTGATCGAGGACCCGCGGCGCTTCGTGCAGATGCGCACGCGGCTCGGCGGCCGTCGGATCGTCGACTGGCTGCACGGCGACCAGCTGCCGCGGATCTGCTGAAGGGACGCCCACGGGCATGAGCGGCGCGGTCGAGCTCGCGATCCGGACCCGGGATCGTCGGATCGTCGCGGTCCAGGTCGCGACGCACCGCCCCCGGCTCGCGCCGCTCCTCGCCGGGCGTTCGGCCGGCGAGGCGGCAATCGCGATCGAGACCTTGCACGCGATCTGCCGCAGGGCGCAAAGCGGCGCCGCCCGCGCGGCGCTCGCTGCGGCCCGCGGACTCGAGGACACCGCCGGCGTCGCCGGGTCGCCCGACGACGACGCCGGTATCGGTCCTCGACTGTGCGTCGACGCCGTGGCCCGGATTGAAGCCGCGGCCGAGCTCGCGATCGCGGCGCTCGCCGATGACGTTCCGACCCGGCTCGCCGCCGCGCGCCGCGCCGCGAGCGACCCGCCGGCACTCGCCCATCTGCTGGAAAGCGAACTGCTCGGCGAGCCGATCGACCGCTGGCTCGCGATCGCCGATGAGCGCGGTCTCGCGCACTGGGCGGCGATCA
>JAKBCG010000411.1 GCA_021808035.1 Pseudomonadota bacterium | reverse complement strand
GGTGAACGACGTGATCGGGGTCGCGGGGTTCCTGCTGCCCGGAAGCCGCGTGGACGTCGTGTCGACCATCAACGACATGCGCACCGGCGTGGTGACGTCGCGGACGATCTTGAGCGACATCAAGGTACTCGCGATCGACCAGACCGCCGCGACCAAAACGGACCAACCGGTGATGGTCCGCGCGGTCACGCTCGAGGTCACCCCGAAACAGGCCGAAACCTTGCTCAAGGGCCAGGCGGCAGGGACGATCCAGTTGACCTTGCGAAATCCTTTGGATCACGGCGACGCGGTCGACGCGGCGGGACCGGTGCGCGCACCGATCGGTCACCCGATCCGACGTGCGCCACCGCGGGCGCAGCCGGTGATCGTGATCCGCGGCACCGAAGTCGCGCGGGCGCTACGACGGCAATGACCCGCGCGACCGCCATCGATCGGATGGGAACCTCGTTGGATGAGTGACGAGAGTGGGATGGGCAACGCGAGTTGCGACGAGCGAGGAATCATGCAGAACTATAATTCGACTTCCAGGCGACCGGCCCCCGTGGCGGTCGCCGCGGCGTTCGCGTTCACGGTCGGTGTCGCCGCGGTGGCGATCGGCGCGCCGACTGCGACGGGTGGCGGACCGTCCGCCCGTCTGGCCGCGGCAGCCTCCGCGCCGATCGCGCGGCCTCTGGTACCCGCGCCGCTGCTGGCCGAAGGGACCCGTCTGGATCTTTCGGTCCCGCTGTATCACTCGCGGCTGGTCACGCTGATCGCGCCGGCGAACCGGGTGTCGGTCGCGAACCCCCGGATCGCGGACATCGTGGTGATCTCCCCGACCCAGGTCTACCTGCTCGGCAAGGACATCGGCTCGACGAACGTACTGCTGTGGGACAAGCGCAATCGGCTGATCGGTGCGGTGAACGTCGAGGTGCAGTTCGACCTGAACGGCTTGAAGCGCAAGCTCGCCGAATTGCTGCCGGGCGAGTCGATCGAAGTGCGGAGTGCGCAGCGTTCGATCGTGCTCTCCGGCCACGTGAGCAGCGCGGTCGCGATGGATGCGGCCGTGCGGATTGCATCGACGTTCCTCGCCGCGCCGCCGCAACGGAGCGGACAGGGTTCGGCGTCCTCACGCGAAGGCGGCGAGAATGCGCCGGCGGGGCGTGGCGACAAAGGGGAAGTCATCAATCTGTTGCAAGTCGACGGCGTCCAGCAAGTGATGCTGCAGGTCCGGGTCGCAGAGATCGCCCGCACCGAAGTACGGCAGCTGGATGCGCAATTCAATTCGATCGCGCAGGGACTAGGGAATTGGCATCTCGGCGGCGTGAACGGCGGCGCGGCGTTCCCGCCGTACCTCGATCAGAACGGTCTCGAGCACATGGCGACCGGCTCGGGTGCGCTCTATGGGCCGGCGGTGAGTCAGTTCACGCCGAACGTGCCGCTGATCCAGAACCAGGGCTTGTTCGCGAGCTTCCTCAGCACCAATTTCCTGTTCAACCTCGCGCTCGACGCGGCGAAGGAGAATGGTCTCGCGCGGATCCTTGCGGAACCGACCTTGACGACCTTGAGCGGGCAGGAGGCCGACTTCGTGTCCGGCGGCGAGTTTCCGATCCCGGTGCCCCAAGGCACCGGCAACACCGTCACGATCCAATTCAAGAAATACGGGATAGTGCTCAAGTGCCTCCCGGTCGTCTTGAACAGCGGCCACATCAACCTGAAGCTGAACGTGAGCGTGAGTCAGTTGGAGTCCGGCAATACCGTGCAACTGTCGCTGTCCGGCACCGCGAGCTCGTTCGTGATACCGGCGCTGTCGGAGCGGAGCGCCTCCGGCGTGGTCGAGCTCGGTGATGGCCAGACGATCGGGCTCGCGGGGCTCCTCAGCGAGAACACCCGCACGCTCGTGACCAAATTCCCGGGACTTGGCGACATCCCGGTGCTCGGCGCATTGTTCCGCAGCCAGGACTTCCAGAACGGCGAGACCGAGCTCGTGATCCTCGTGACGCCGCGGCTTGCGAAGCCGTTACCGGACGGCAAGCCGCGCCTGCCGACCGACGCCTATAAGGATCCGAGCGACGCGGACTTCTATCTGCGCGGCCTGCTCGAGAGTCCCCATGTCACGGTGCCGGCAACGAATGTTCCAACCCAGGCGCCGTCGGATCCACATCCTCGGTGAGCCGATAGTCAAGGAGGTCGATCCCATGAAAAAACTGATGCTGTGCGGCACGATCGCGCTGATCGCCGTCGGGGTCGACGCCTGCGCGCCGACGCCTTTGGAGATGGATTACGGGACGTCGGTGCGCCAGATGATCGCCGGTCAAACGGCCGATCCCCGCTCGGCGAAGCAAGCGAACGCGGCCGTGGTCAAGGGCGAGGATCCGGCGGTGATCGAGCAGGCGCTGAAGTCGATGCGCACCGAGAAAGCTGCGCGCGCTCAGGTCGACCAACCGATGGCGATCGATCTCGGCGGTCAGGGAAGCCCATGATCTCGCTCGCGAGGCGCCAGCGCGGCGTGACCTTGGTGCTGGTCGCGGTTGCGATGTTGGCGCTGATCGCGATTGCGGGTCT
>JAKBCG010000410.1 GCA_021808035.1 Pseudomonadota bacterium | reverse complement strand
CGACCTGATGGATCACTGGGACGCGGTGCTGCCGGGGAAGGTCCTGCAGCTGCGCTACGAGCACCTGGTGCGGGATCCTGAGCGGCAGATACGCCGCCTGCTCGCGCACTGCGGCCTGGAGTTCGAGCCGGCCTGCCTCGCGTTCCACGAAACGAAGCGCGCGGTGCGCACCGCGAGCGCCGAGCAGGTGCGACAGCCCTTGTATTCGTCCGGCGTCGGTTACTGGAAGCACTTCGCGTCCGCGCTCGATCCGCTGCGGCGCGCACTCGGCGATTGCCTCGATCGCTTCGAACGCGAGGAATGATCCCGGCGCGTTCGTGGCGCTCGCGATGCGCGAGTGCGTGCGATAAACGAACGCCGACCGCGATCCGCGTTGACAAAATGCCGCGAAGGGTAGGACCATCGACCGATCGACGCCCGGCGCGACCCGTCGGGCGAACAACGAACGGGGGATGACACGATGCGAACGCGCGAAACTCGATCCGCGGCCGCGGTACGGTCCTATCCGCAGCTCGCACTCGCCATTGCGAGCGTCCTGTCCGGTGGCGCGGTGATCCCGGCGACCGCGGTGCACGCGGCCTCGCCCGGGTCGGAGGGTTCGACCCTGCAGGAGATCGTCGTGACCGCGCAGAAGCGCGCGGAGAATCTGCAGAAGGTGCCGATCAGCATCGACGTGTTCACCGGGAAGGACTTGAAGAATCTCGCGATCTCGCAGTTCGAGGACTACGCGAGCCGCACGCCGTCGATCTCGTTCGTGAGCGCGGGTCCCGGCACCCAGACCTTCGTGATGCGCGGCGTATCCGACGGCAGCAACCCGAACTACGCGGCCGCGGCGACCACCGCCTTTCTCGTCGACGACATGTCGATGAACTACTACGGGTCGACGCCGGATCTGCATCTGTACGACATCCAGCGGATCGAAGTCCTGAACGGACCGCAAGGCACGACCTTCGGCGCCGGCGCGATGGCGGGCGCGCTCCGCTTCATCACCAACAAGCCGGATCCGAACGCGTTCGGCGCCGGGATCGATCTCGACGGCGGAAAGATCGACGGCGGCACGCACAACGGCACCGTCGAGGGATTCGTGAACCTGCCGATCGTCGATGGATGGTCGGCGATCCGCCTGTCCGCATTCAGCGATTATCATGGCGGATTCATCACCAATCAGCTGACCACCCGGACCTGGGTGAACGGGTCCGTGTCGAACAACGCCGCCTGGGCGGGCAAGAACTACAACGTCGAGCGGGTGACCGGCGGCCGGATCGCGTTCGGTCAGAAGCTCGCGCCGGGCTGGAAGGCGACGCTGACCTACGGGTATCAGCGGCAGCTCACCCATGGCGCCTGGGACGAGGAGCCGACGATCGGCGGGGTGAATCCGATCCTGCCGGCGACCGGGCAACCCCTGTACGGCAACCTGATCGACGGACCAGCGCGACCGCTGCCGCCGAACACGGTCGTGCGCTTCGGCCCCGAGTTCAAGCAGTACTACGCGAAGATGGCCGATTTCCACCTGGACGGCGACGTCGGAATCGGCGATCTGGTATTTGCGAGCACGTACTGGGCGCAGAACGATCGCTGGGTCAACGAGTACTCCGAGTACATGCAGTACTTGAACCAGTACAACCCGTCGGCGTCGACGAACGCGATCACGCAACAGGCGTTCACCTGTTCGACCGATCCGGTCAACGGCAGCGGCTTCAGCGGCTGCAACCCGCCGATCCAGTACTACGACTATCGCTCGAACACCTACCGGTGGTCGGACGAGCTGCGGCTGCAATCGAAGCCGGGCGGACGTTTCCACTGGCTGGTCGGCACGTACTGGGAGAAGACCAAGAACCTGACTTCGAACTACTACCACATGCCGGGCCTGCAGACCTCGGGCGAGGCGTGGCAGGCGGCGACCGCGTACTACTACAACCAGGGCGCGGTGCCGCCGCAGCCCGACGACTGGTACAGCTACGACGATCGCACCGACTACCTGCAGGTCACGGAGTACCTCAATCTGAGCTTCGACATCACGCCGAAGCTCCATGTCAACGCGGGCACGGTCCACTTCCATTCGCATTTCCTGACCTCGACCTACGGCGGCTTCTGGTATGCGCCGCAGTCGCCGAGCGCCTACGGGGGTGGGACCGGGAACAAGTGGGACAGCAAAGTCGGCATCAGCTACCAACTGACGCGCAACGCATTGCTTTACGCCGACTGGGCGCAGGGGTTCCGCGACGGTGGCACCAACGGCGGCATGCCGGCTTCCTGCACCAACAACGGCGCACCGTTGCAGTACCAACCCGATACGCTGACGAATTACGAGCTCGGCTGGAAGACGATGTGGCTCGACAATCATTTGCTGTGGGACGGCGCGGTCTATTACATGCCGTGGAAGGGCCTGCAGACGCTCGTCTTCGACCCGAACGTCTGTTTGTCGAGCAGTTTCACGGCGAACGTCGGCAACGCGCGGGTCTATGGCATGGAGAGCAACGTCAACTACAACGTGACGCGGTTCCTGAGCCTGGGCGCATCGGCGAGCTACAACGACGCAAGGATGCAAGATCG
>JAKBCG010000409.1 GCA_021808035.1 Pseudomonadota bacterium | reverse complement strand
GTAGCGCGATTCGTAGGTGGCTCCGCATCCGGCCATCCCGCCGCCGACGACGAGGATGTCCGAATCGACGAATACGGTCTTGCGGCTCATGCGACCACTCCCTTCTTCAGACGATTGCGATCGAGCGTCGGCAGCGCCTGTACCTTGAGCGCGTCGGGCTCATGCGCGAGTTCCTGGGACTTCATCGCGTCGGCGGTCGGCGGCGTGTATTCGGCCGGGCCCTTGATCGAGCCCCAGGGCGTGGTGCGGATCGGCGACAGGAAATGCTTCTCGCGTCCGTCGCGGAAACGGATCCGCCACGCGATCGTGCCCTTGTCCTCCTCGCGCAGCGCGCGGACGCTGTGGCCGAGCGGCGCGAAGTCCGCATATCCGCGCGCGTCGATCGCGTTCTGCGGGCAGGCTTTCACGCAGGAGAAGCACTCCCAGCACATGTTCGGCTCGATGTTGTACGCGCGCCGGTACGTCGGATCGATGTGCATGATGTCGGACGGGCAGATGTCGACGCAGTATCCGCAGCCGTCGCAGCTCGTCATGTAGACAAACGTGGGCATGGACGATGCTCCTCAGGGTTCAATAATTGCGCGGCGGACGACGAGCGCTGCCGAGCGTCGCCGGACGATCGGCGGGTGCGGGGAGATTGCGGCGGTAGCCGTTCGCCTGTTCGATGCGCGTCTGGAACGCGGCGGCGGGCTTGTAGAACATGTGCGCGAACTTCGACCAGGGGACGGAGCCGAACAACACCGTCGTCGCGAGCAGGTACAGCGCGAAGCACACCTCGCTCCCGACCGTGAGGTCCATCGCCGCGAGACGCGCCCAGACGAGCGCGAAGGTCGCGCTCGCGAGCAGCGAGACGATGAACAGGTCCGCGCGGACCAGGCGGAACGGCGAGTGGCCCTCGGCGGCGACGTCGACGCGCATCGCGAACCAGAACCAGTAGCCGCCGACGCAGATCAACGCGGCGCCGAGGTACCACAGTCCCGTCACGATCGCGGGCGCCGGCGTGGCGGCGGTCGGGTACGCGAAAACGATCAACGCGGTCGTGACGACATAGAAGATGAACCCGTACATCGTCAACAGGTGGCTGATCCGGCGGGCGGAGGTGTGGAACTCACCGGCCGCGAGGCCCGTGACGACGACCGTCTGGATCGCGAACCCGATCTTCTCCGCGCCGCCGACCTCGCGCGTCGCGCGCTTGGCGACGGTCTGGCGGTGGTTGAAGAAATAGGTGGCGCTCTTCTTGTGCAGCATGTCGGCGATGGTGCCGAAGACGACCGCGAGGAACATCACGATCACGTAGATCTGCATGGCGGTGGGCGAGATCGAGGCGGGCAGCGCGGCGAACGGATTGAACGTGAACACTGGCGGTCCCCCGATGGCTTCTATTTTCGGTTCACTCTATCGCCGGCGACGCCGCTCCGCAATAATCGCTTCAATCGATAAATGCGATTATTCTCATGCGCAATAGAGATCATTCATGACGCTCGACCAGTTACGCATCTTCGTCGAAGTCGCCGAGCGGCGGCACGTCACGCGCGCCGCCGAGGCGTTGCGCATGAGCCAGTCGGCCGCCTCGGTCGCGATCGCCGCGCTGGAGGCGATGTACCAGGTGTCGTTGTTCAATCGCGTAGGCCGCGGAATCCAGTTGACCGAGGCGGGCCGGATCTTCCTGCGCGAGGCGCGCGCGGTGCTCGATCGCGCCGCCACCGCGCGCGCGGTGTTGCAGGACCTCGCGGGCAGTGCGACCGGGCCGATCGCGCTCGCGGCGAGCCAAACCATTGCGACGTACTGGCTGCCACGGCGGCTCGCCGCGTTCCATGCGATCAATCCCCGGGTGCGTCTCGACGTCGTCATCCGCAACACTCACGAGGTCGAGGCCGCGGTCGCCGCGGGCGAGGTGAGCATCGGCCTGGTGGAAGGACCGACGAAGCACCCGGCGCTGATCCGCACGCCCCTCGGGCACGATCAGATGGTACTCGTCGTCGCCGCGGAACGACGCGCGCGGCCGGCTCGACGCGCCGGCAAGGTCGACATCGCGGGATTTCGCTGGGTCATCCGCGAACCCGGCTCCGGGACGCGGCAGAACTTCGAGGATCTGCTCGCCCGGGAGGGACTCTTGCTCGACGACCTCAACATCTTCCTGGTGCTGCCGGGCAACGAGGCGGTGCGCGAGGCGGTCGAGGCGGGCGCGGGCGCGACGATCATCTCCCGCCACGTGGTCGCCTCGGCGATCACGGCCGGCAAACTCGCCGAGATCCCGATCGACCTGCCGCAGCGGGAATACGCGCTGGTGCGCCATCGCGACCACCACGTGACCCTCGCGCAGCAGGCGCTGATCGCGCATCTGATCCGCGAGGGGGAGGCGGGATGAGGGCGCTGGCGCGGCAGGCCCATGCAAGGATTGGCGCTCCCTGCGGGATTCGAACCCGCGTACCGGCCTTGAGAGGGCCGTGTCCTAGGCCTCTAGACGAAGGGAGCCTATCGGTGACCTGCGCGACGACTTGCGGCCGCCGCTTTGTCGGAAGGGCTGGTAGTATACGGGCCAATTTTTTTGACTCAAGC
>JAKBCG010000408.1 GCA_021808035.1 Pseudomonadota bacterium | reverse complement strand
AGAATGCGGTGCCGAACGATCCGCGTCCGCCGACGGTCACCAGCGGCCTGCGGATCGGGACCCCGGCGATCACCACCCGCGGTTTCAAGGAGGCCGAGATGCAGCGGCTGGCGAACTGGATCGCCGACGTGCTCGATCACTTCGGCGACGAGAGCGTCGTGGAGCGGGTGCGCGCCGAGGTCGTCACGCTGTGCGCGCGCTTCCCCGTGTACGCGTGAGGCGGGGGCCGGCCGCCGGCGCGGCCCCGTGAGCAGGCGCGATGCATTGCCCCTTCTGCGGCCACACGGAGACTAAGGTCATCGACTCCCGGCTCGCGGGCGAGGGGCGCCAGATCCGTCGCCGCCGCGAGTGTCTCGCCTGCGCGGAACGGTTCACCACCTTCGAGACCGCGGAACTGCTCCTGCCGGTCGTCGTGAAGAGCGATCGCAGCCGTGAACCCTTCGACGAGAACAAGTTGCGCGCCGGCATGCAGAAGGCGCTGGAGAAGCGGCCGGTGAGCCGCGAGACGATCGACGACGCGGTCGCGCGGATCTGCCACAAGCTGCGCAGCCTCGGGGAGCGCGAGATCGCCTCACGCGCGGTCGGCGAGATGGTGATGGAGTCGCTGCGCCACCTCGACGAGGTCGCGTACGTCCGCTTCGCGTCGGTGTATCGGAGCTTCCAGGACGTCGAGGCGTTCCGGACCGAGATCGACCAGCTGCGGCGGCACCCGCGGCCGCGCGAGCCGAGCCAGGATCAGCTGCCGCTGTTGCCCGGCGGTGACGCGGATGGCGGACGCAAGTGAGCGCGCCGGGCGCCGCCGTCGACGCCGACGCGATGCGGCGCGCGATCGAGCTCGCCGCGCGCGGCTTGTTCACGACGGATCCGAATCCGCGCGTCGGCTGCGTGATCCTGCGTGACGGGCGCGTCGTCGGCGAGGGCTGGCATCGGCGCGCCGGGGAGCCGCATGCCGAGGTGCTCGCGCTGCAGGCGGCCGGCGCGGCGGCGCGTGGCGCGACCGCGGTGGTCACACTGGAGCCGTGCTGCCACACCGGCCGTACGCCGCCGTGCGCCGACGCGCTGATCGCCGCCGGCATCGCGCGGGTGGTGTGCGCATCCCTCGACCCGAACCCGCGGGTCGCCGGCGGCGGGATCGCACGGCTGCGGGCCGCCGGCATCGAGGTCGTGGTCGGTCCCGGCGCGCGCGAAGCGCGCGGTCTGAACCCGGGGTTCTTCGCGCGGTTCGAGCGCGGCCGGCCGCATGTGCGGCTGAAGCTCGCGGCGAGTCTCGACGCGCGGACCGCGTACGCGGATCGGCGGCGCGCGTGGATCACCGGCGAGGCGGCGCGCGCGGACGTGCAGGCCTGGCGCGCGCGCAGCGGCGCGGTGCTGACCGGGGCCGGCACGGTGCGCAGCGACGACCCGCGGCTCGACGTGCGCCTGGCGTATGGCGACCCTGTCCGCCAGCCGTTGCGGATCGTGCTCGACCCGAACGCGAGCTGCGCGCCGGCCGCGCGGGTGTTCGCCGGTGGCGACGCGCTGCTGTTCGTCGCGCCGGAGGCGCTCGCGACCGCGCGCGCCGCGCATGCCGGCTCGCCGGGCGTCCGGGTCGAGGCGCTGCCGCGCGCGGCCGGTGGCCTCGATCTCGGCGCCGCGCTCGCGCGGCTTGCGGCGCTCGAGGTCAACGAGCTGTGGGTCGAGTGCGGACCGCGGCTCGCGGCCGCCTGGATCGAGGACGAGTTGGTGGATGAGCTGATCGTGTATTACGCGCCGCGGCTGCTCGGCGCCGACGCGCCACCGCTCGCGGCACTGTCGGCCGGGTACGCGGCGGCGCCGACGTGCTTCGAGTTCCTCGATGCGCGGTTCTTCGGCGGGGACCTGCGGGTGATGTTGACGGCGAGGCGGGAGGAGTCGGTATGTTCACCGGAATCGTGACGGCGGTCGGACGGATCGGCGCGGCGGAAGCGCGCGGGGGAGACCTCGAGATCGCGATCGAGGCGCACGGCGGCGGGGTCGAGCGCCTGCGGGTCGGCGACAGCGTCGCGGTGCAAGGGGTGTGCCTCACGGTCACGCGCTGGGTGTCGGGCGCGTTCCACGCCGACTTGTCCGCCGAGACCCTCGCGAAGACGACGTTCGGCGGCCTGCGCCCGGGCGCCCGGGTGAACCTCGAGCCGAGCCTGCGCGCCGGCGATCCGCTCGGCGGGCACCTCGTGAGCGGGCACGTCGATGCGGTCGGTCGTGTGCTCGACACCCGCGATGATGCGCGCTCCTGGCGGATGCGTTTCGAGTTGCCCGCGGCGCTCGCGCGCTTCGTCGCGCCGAAGGGCTCGATCTGCATCGACGGGGTGAGCCTGACCGTGAACGAGGTCGACGGCGCGACCTTCGGCGTGAACCTGATCCCACATACCCGCGCCGAGACCACGCTCGGCGATCGCGTCGCGGGCGACCCCGTCAACGTCGAGATCGACCTGATCGCACGCTATCTGGACCGCCTCATCGGCGGCCCTCGGGAGTGATACGAGTGACACGAACGATGAGCGGACTGAACACGATCGACGAGATTCTCGAGGACCTGCGCGCG
>JAKBCG010000027.1 GCA_021808035.1 Pseudomonadota bacterium | reverse complement strand
GCGGTACGCGGCGAGCCAGCCGATCACCCACACGAAGCCGAGCGCACCCGTGATCACGAACGAGGCGCGCCAGCCGAACGCGAGCGCGAGCGGCGGCACGAGCAACGGCGTGATGATCGTGCCGAGATTCGACCCGACGTTCATGAAGCCGAGCGCGAGCGCGCGCTCGCGCTGCGAGAACCATGCGGCGATCGTCTTGACCGCGGCCGGTGTCTGGCCGGCCTCGGCGACGCCGAGCAGCACGCGGATCCCGGTGAATCCGGCGACCGAACGCACCGCCGCGTTCAGCATCGCGAACAGGCTCCAGGTCGCGACCGCGATCGGATAGCCGATCCGCAGTCCGACGCTGTCCAGGAACCACCCCGCGCCCATGTAGGCGACGATCGACGCGAACTGGAACGCCGAGACGATGTGCCCGTAGTCGAGGTCGGTCCAGTGGAACTGCGTCTCGAGAACCGGCTTCAGCAGCGCGATGATCTCGCGATCGACGTAGTTGACCATGTTGCCGACGACGACCAGCGTGAGGAACACCCAGCGCAGCCGCATCGCGGTCCGGGTCCCGGTCGCGCTGGCCGCGGAAGCTGGTGATCCAGCCAGTGCGGGCGCCGAAGCCGCCGGTTCGTTCATCGTTTCCCCTCCCCGGGCCGTTCGCGCCACTCTAGCAGTTTCGATCCGACCCCCGCCTGACGGCTGGGGAATGTCTTATAGCAGAGTTGTATCATATAGGACAAACGTGTTAGGCTCGAACTGGAATCCGATGGACCGCGTTTGTGGCGCGGTACCGACAATCGCGCGCTCCGTGACGGGGCGTGACTTCAAGGGGGCTGTCAGTGGGGGTCGTGATGAGCAAAAGAATCCGGTCGTTGATCTGCATGGCGACCGCGCTCGCGGGCGCGGGATGGGGAGCGGCCGGCGCCGCGACGGCACCGCCGTCCAACGCGCCGGCGGTGCAGTCGCCGCTCGCGGCGATCGTGGTCACCGCCGAGAAGCGCTCGGAGAAGTTGCAGAACGTGCCCGCGGCGGTCTCCGTGATCACCGGGGCCCAGCTCGGGCGCTCCGCGGCGGTGAACATCGAGGGCTTGCTCAACCAGGTGCCGGGAGTCACGTTCCACAAGGGCGACATCCCGTTCAACACCTCCCTGTTCCTGCGCGGTGTCGGCACGATCAACTTCGCGCTGGGCGCGGAGCCGAGCGTCGGCTACGTGGTCGACGGCGTGGTGATGGGGACCTCCGGCGAGGCGTTCGGTGACCTGATCGACGTCGCCCGCATCGAGGTGATCCCCGGGCCGCAGGGCACTTTGTTCGGCAAGAACTCCTCGGCGGGCGTGATCAACGTCGTGTCGGTGATGCCGAGCCACCGCTTCGGCGCGAACTTCGACCTGTCCTACTTCGAGGGCAACGAGGTCCGCAGCAAGGCCTCGCTCAACCTGCCGATCACCGACAACCTGTTGACCCGGACGACGGTGTTCGCGGGACGCTACGACGGCAACATCACGAACCTCTATCAGCCGTCGGTCAATTCGGGCACCACGAAGATCAACGGCTACAACCACCGCGGCATCCGCTCGATCTGGAAGTGGACGCCGACCGACGATCTGACCTTCACGATGATCGGCGACTGGCGCGAAGCCGACGACAACTGCTGCGCGTTCGTCCCGGGCACCCCGCCCGGCACGCCGCCGGGTGGCGCGTCGCCCACGGTTGCCGCGGCGCTGTCCAGCGTGCTCGGGCCGATCGGCTACCAGGGCGACCGCACGCGCACCGTGAACACCAATCTGGTGACCCAGAGTCTCGAGCGCGAGCGCGGGCTCTCGCTGCAGACCGACTGGAACGTGAACGACTACACGATCACGAACATCGCGGCGTACCGGTACTGGTGGTTCAACGAGATCCGCGACGGCGACAACCTCGCGGTGACCGCGCCGTACGTCGGCGGGGCGTTCACCCAGGTCCACGACATCGGGCCGCAGACGACCTCGACCTTCACCGAGGAGCTGCGCCTGACCTCGCCCGCACACCAGTTCTTCGAATACGTCGCGGGCTTGTTCTACTACCACAACGTGCAGAACCGCTATTTCGAGCGCGACGACGTGGTCTGCACCTCGAGCACGCTCGCACCGGATGCGACCGGCGCGACGCCGTGCATGCCAGGCCTGTCGACCTACTCGACGCCGACCGCGAACGCGACCTTCGGGGCGAACTCGATCAACGTCGCCGCGTACGGGCAGGGCACGCTGCACTTCACCCGCACGTTCCGCGGAATCGTCGGTCTGCGCGAGACCCACGACGAGCTGTCGATGTACCACGACTACAACGTGTCGCCGATCGGGGGCGGCGGCGTGATCTCGGCGACCTGCGCGCCGCAGCCGCTGTGCCTGCCGTTCCAGGGTCGGGCCAGCACGTCCCATTCGAATCTCTCGGGCAAGCTCGGGGTGCAGTGGGACATGACACCCGATGAGATGGCGTATTTCACCTGGGCAAAGGGGTACAAAGGCCCGGCGTACAACGTCTACTTCAACCAGAACAACGGCCAGGCCGCGCCGCTCGCCCCGGAGACCTCGACCGCGTACGAGCTCGGCTTGAAGTCGACGTTGCTCGATGGCAACGCGTACCTGAACGCCGACGTGTTCCGCGAGGAGTTCAACAACTTCCAGGCGAACAGCCCGACGGTGCTGAACGGCGTGGTGATCACACAGCTGACGAACGCCGGCTCGGTGGTGAGCCAGGGCTTCGAGATGACCGGTGCGGCGCGCCTGAGCGACGCCTGGTCGATGAACGCCGGCATCACCTACGCCGACGCCCACGTGACGAACTTCAACGCGCCCCCGGGTGCGAATCCGCACGCGATCGCGCCGAGCGGGTCGGCGCTGCCGTTCGCTCCGAAGTTCAAGGGCAACATCGAGACGGATTACACCTGGCGCAAGCTCCTGCCGTTCTACGTGACGCTGTCGACGAACTACAGCTACCAGAGCCAGCAGTACGCGGACTTTGCGACCTGCACGACCTCGTACTGCCCGAACGGCGGGGAGAACCCGTACCTCAGGCTGCACGGCTACGGCATGTGGAACGCGAGCCTCGCGTTCAGCGACCCCGATCATCGGGTGACCGTGAGCGCGCTGGTGAAGAACATCACCGATACCAGCTACGCCTCGTTCGCGCAGACCGGCGGCCCGGGCGGCAGCATCCTGTACTACATCCCGCGGGATGCGAACCGGTACTACGGGCTCGAGCTGCACGTGAACTTCGGCGGCGAGCGCTGAGTCCGGCCGGGGGCGACCCCGGCGGCGAGCGTTCGGCTCGCGCCGGATCCATCGAGACGCGGCGCGGCGGGAGATCCTCCCGCCGCGCCGCCGTCTTCATGGGATGATCCGGTCAATGGATCCGGTCGTCGATCCGAGCGCCTCTCGGACCGCGCGCGCGCTTCGCATACAATGCCCCCTTTCGCCACCGGGACCCGCGCGCAGCCGCCGATGCCAAACCGACATTTCACCAGCGACAACGTCGCGCCCGCCGCCGCCGCGATCCTCGCGGCGGTCCACGCCGCCAATCAGGGGTACGCCGCTTCCTACGGCGCGGATCCTTGGACCACGCGCCTGCAGGCGATCGCGAGCGCGGTCTTCGAACGGCCGGTCGAGGTGTTCCCGGTCGCGACCGGCACCGCGGCGAATGCGCTCGCGCTCGCGCAGCTTGCGCCGCCCTACGGGGCGATCTATTGCCACGAGACGGCTCACGTGGCGACCGACGAGTGCGGCGCTCCCGAGATGTTCTGCGCGGGCGCGAAGCGGATCGGCTTGCCCTCGCCGGACGGCAAGATCGACCTGCAACGCCTGCGATGGCAGATCGCGCTCGCCGACGACATGGGGGTGCACCACGTGAAGCCGGCCGCGGTCAGCCTCACCCAGGCGACCGAGTGGGGCACGGTCTACCGGCCGCACGAAGTCGCCGCGATCGCCGGGTTCGCGCACGAACGCGGCCTCGGCGTGCACATGGACGGCGCGCGGTTCGCGAACGCGGTCGCGCATCTCGGCTGTTCGCCGGCCGAGATCACCTGGCGCTCCGGCGTCGACGTGCTGTCGCTCGGCGCGACCAAGAACGGCGCGCTGTGCGCCGAAGCGGTCGTGTTCTTCGACGAGGCACGGGCCGCCGAGTTCGCCCGACGACGCAAGCGCGCCGGGCATCTGTGGTCGAAGATGCGTTTCCTGAGCGCGCAGCTGGTCGCGTATCTCGAGGACGACCTGTGGCTCGCGAACGCGCGCCACGCGAACGCGATGGCGAGCGCGCTCGCGGCCGGCCTGCGCGAGGCGCCGGACGCCCGGCTCCTGCAGCCCGTCGAGGCCAACGAGCTGTTCGTCGCGCTGCCGGAGGCGACGGTCGCACGGCTCGAGCGTGACGGCTTCCTGTTCTACCGCTGGCCGTACCGGGAGCTCGGCGACGCGGTGGCGATCCGGCTCGTGACCTCTTACGCGACCCAAGCCGAGGACGTCGAGGCGTTCGTCGCGGCGCTGCGCGGCGACCCGGGTCACGCGCGATGAAGCACGATGAACTGTGGCTCGGCCTCGATACCGGCGGAACCTTCACCGACGCGGTGTTGCTCGAGGGCGGGGCGCGCGTCGTCGCCAGCGCAAAGGCGTTGACCACGCACTGGAACCTCGCGATCGGGATCGGCGGCGCGATCCGCGCGGTGCTCGGGACGATGCCTCCGGGGCGGCGGCGCGACGAGGTGAGTCTCGTCTCGGTGTCGACGACGCTCGCGACCAACGCGGTCGTCGAGAACCGCTTCAGCCCGATCGGCGTGCTGCTGATCGGGTTCGACGATGCGATGGCCGCGCGGACCGGGCTTGCGCGCGACGGCGCGAGCGCCATCCAGCGGATCGCCGGCGGTCACGACGCCACCGGGGCCGAGAGCGAGCCGCTCGACGAGGCCGCGATCCTGCACGCGGTCGATGCGCTCGCGGCGCGCGTCGGGGCGTTCGCGGTCGCCGCGCGGTTTTCGGTCCGCAATCCCGCGCACGAGCTTGCGGCGAGGCGGCTGATCCGAGGGCGCTGCGACAAGCCGGTCACCTGCGCGCACGAGTTGAGCTCGAAGCTCGACGCGCCGCGGCGGGCGCTGACCGCCGCGTTGAACGCGCGGCTCACGCCCCAGATCCGCCACCTCACGCTCGCGCTCGCGCGGGTGCTCGAGGAGGAATCGATCGACGCGCCCCTGATGATCGTCAAGGGTGACGGCTCGCTGATGCGCGCGGACGTCGCGCTGGAGTGCCCGGTCGAGACGATCCTGTCGGGACCCGCCGCGAGCGTGGTCGGCGCCGGCTTCCTGACCGGTCTCGACGACTTCGTCGTGTCCGACATGGGCGGCACGACCACGGACATCGCGATCGTGTCGAACGGTCGGCCCGTCGTCAACGCGGACGGCGCGCTGATCGGCGGCTGGCGCACGATGGTCGAGGCCGTCGACGTGCGCACCTGCGGACTCGGCGGCGACAGCGAGGTGGTGATCGACCGGCACGGGCACCTGTGCGTCGGACCGCGCAAGACGATGCCGCTAGCGCTGCTCGCGGACCAGTTCCCGGGCGTGCTGGTGGACCTGCGCGCGCTCGCCGAGCAGGAGCGCCTGCCGCCGTTCGCGCCGCAATACGCGCTGCGCAATCCCGAGCGCGACGCACCGGCGCACCTGACCCGCCAGGAGCGCAGCGCCTGGGATGCGCTCACGCCCGAGCCGCAGCGCGTGTCGTCGATCGTGCGCGGCGCAGCCGGGCGCGAGGCGCTGCGTCGGCTCGCGGATGCCGGGCTCGCGACGATCGCGGGTTTCACGCCGTCCGACGCGATGCACGTGCTCGGCCGGCAGGCCGGCTGGAACCGCGAGGCCGCCGAGTGCGGGGCGCGGATCCTCGCGGTCGAGGAGCGCAACGTGCGCGCCGCGCGTGGCGCCGACACCGCCGCGGGCTTCTGCGAACGCACGTTCGACCACGTGGTGCGCGCCAGTGGCCGCGCGCTGCTCGCCGCCGCGCTCGCGCACGATCCGGGGCTCGAGGCGCACGGCGCGCGCTGGGGCTTGCTCGGCGAGCGCCTGGTCGAGGACGTGGTCGCCGGCGAACGATTCTCCGGGCTCATCGACGCGCGGCTCGCGCTTGCGCGGCCGATCGTCGCGATCGGTGCACCGGTCGGCGCCTATTACCCCGAGATCGCGCGCCGGCTCGGCGCGGCGCTCGAGATCCCGCAACACGCGGCGGTCTGCAACGCCGTCGGCGCCGTCGCCGGGGTCGTCGCGCAATCGGTCGACGTGCTCGTGAACCAGACCAGCCTCAACAATTTCCGGGTGCACGATCCGGCCGGTCACGTGGATTACAACGATTCGGCCGCGGCGCTCGAGCACGCACGACGGATCGCGACCGCGCTCGCCCTCGTGGCCGCGGAGCGGGCCGGTGCGGCCGATCCGCACGTCGAGATCGACGTCGAGGAGCGGCTCGCGCATCTCGAGACCGGGAGCGATTACCTCGCCGAGGCGCGCGTGCATGCGACCGCGACCGGCCGACCGCTCGCCGGCCACGCCCGACCACCCGGCTGAGCGCGATGGGCGACGCGGCACCGGCGCGGGCGGCGCGCGGCGGGCGCGACCTCAGGCTGGATGCGCTGCGCGGGTGTTTCCTCGCGGTGATGGCGGGTGTGCACGTGCCGACGCCGCTGTCGCGGTGGCTGCACGAACCGTTCGGGTACCTGAGCGCGGCGGAGGGGTTCGTGTTCCTCGGCGCCTGTCTCGCGGGTGTCGTGTTCGGCAGGATCCGCCGGCGCGAGGGCGCAAATCCGATGCGTGCGCGGGTGTTCGCGCGGGTGCGTCGGATCTACCAGACGCACCTCGCGCTGGTGCTCGTCGCGGTGTTCGCCGCGTGGTGGCTCGCGCGCTGGGTGCGTCCGCTCGCGTACCACTTCCATCCGTTCCTGATGCACCCGGTCGTGAGCCTCGCGTTGATTCCGCTGCTGCTGCATCAGCCGCCGCTGTTCGACATCCTGCCGCTCTACGTGCTGTTCCTCGGACTCACGCCCTGGTGGCTCGAGATCGCCGCCCGCCGCGGGTGGGCGCCGGTGCTCGCGGTCTCGGTCGGGGTGTGGCTGGTCGCGCAGTTCCACCCGTTCGGCGCGCCGCTGCGGGCACTCGCCGACCGGGTGCCGCTCGTGCTCGGCTCGTTCAACGTGCTCGCGTGGCAGCTGCTGTGGCTCCTCGGGCTCGCGTTCGGTGAAACGGTCGGCCGCGATCCGGCCGCGCTCGCGCGCCACCGGCGCCGCGTGCTCGTGCCGGCCCTGGTCCTCGTCGTCGCGGGCGTGTATTTCCGTCACCGGCTCGGTCTCGCGCCCGCGACGGTGCCGGACTTGCCGCTCTGGACCAGCAAGTGGCGGCTCGGCCCGCTGCGATTGCTGAACTCGCTCGCCTGGGCGGCTTTCCTGTGGAGCTGGAACCCGCATCCGCCGGCCCGCTGGATCGAGCCGACCGCGATGCTCGGTCGCCGCTCGCTCGCGATCTTCGCGGCGCACATCCCGCTCGCGATCGTCGCGACGAGCGCGTTGCAGATGCACCACTTCGGTGCCGTCGCGAGCACGGCGATCGGGTTGGCGGTGATCGGCGCGTTGTTCGCGTTCGCAGCCTGGCTCGAGCGGCGCTCGCGGTCCGTGACTAGCTAGACACAGCAAAGACGCAGCGGACGCGCGTACCGCCGCCGCGGCGCCGCGCGATGCGCAGCGTGCCGCCGATCGCGCGCGCGCGATGCTGCATGATCATCATCCCCATCCCGCGGCCGGGCCGCGGCGCCGCCCGCAGCCCGACGCCGTCGTCGACGATCGACAGGCTCGCGTACAGCGGGGTCACGCGCAGCGAGATCGTCACCGTCTTCGCTTTGCCATGCTCGCAGGCGTTCAGCAGCGCTTCCTGCGCGATCAGGTACAGATGCGCCGCGCTCGGCTCGTCCATCGCGAGCGCGGCGTCCGCGCCCCAGCGCAAGCGCACGCTCACGCCGAAATGCGCGCGCGTTCGCTCGACGAGCCGGCGCAGGGAGATGGCCAGTCCGCCGCGGTCGAGCGCGACCGGGGAGAGTCCGAGCGCCATCTTGCGGGTGCTCTGGATCGCCTGATTGGTGAGCGCAATGATCTCGTCGAGTTGTGCTGCAGCAGGCGGCGAGAGCCCGGCGATCGTCGGTGCGATCCCGCGCAGCAGCAATGCGATCCCGGTCAACTCCTGACCGAGCCCGTCGTGCAGATCCGAGCCAAGCCGTTGGCGTTCCAGGTGGGCGACTTCGGCGATCGCCTGTTCCAGGCGCTTGCGATCGGATACGTCCTGGACGACGAGCACGTGCTTCGTCTCGCCCTGCCAATCGAGCGCATTCGACAGGATCTCGGCCGAGAACCGTACGCCGTCCGCACGGCGCAGCAGCACCGAATGCTCTCCACCGGGGTCGATCGAGCGCAGCAGGCGCCGCGCGGCCGCTTCGCGGCGGGGCCGGCCGCGTTCGGGCAGATCCAGCACGTCGAGCACGTGCGCACCGAGGAGCGCGCCGCGATCCCGGCCGATCATGCGCTCGAAAGCCGAGTTCGTGAACTCGATCTGCCCGGTGGCGTCGACCAGCACGACCCCCTCGCGCATCGTCTCGAGGATCTTCGCCTGGCTTTGCAGTTCGAGCTCCAGGCGCTTGCGCTCGTCGATGTCGATGCACACGCCGACGAATGCGATCGCGCGGCCGGCGCGATCCCGCATGGTCACCATCGCGCGCTCGTGGATCCAGCGCCAGCCGCCCCGGCGCGTGCGCATCCGATACTCGACGATGTAGCTGCCGGCGAGTCCCGCGGCTTCGGCGCTCCAGGTGCGCAGGCAGAGGTCGATATCGTCCGGGTGGATGTTGGCACGCCAGCGCGGGCTGTTCGACGGACCTTCGCAGGGATCGATCTGCATCGCCGAGCACCAATCGTTCAGCCAGCGGAACTGCCCATCGGCGGTGTTCTCCCACACGCCGATGCGCGTGCCCCAGATCGCGGTCGCGAGGCGAGTCTCGGCCGCCTGCCGTTCGAACTCCGCCCTCTTTCGCGCGTCGATGTCGAGCGTGACGCCGGCGACCGACAAGGTCCTTCCGCGCGCGTCGCGATGCAGGACCCGCGCCCGGGTCGTCACCCAGCGCCAGCCGCCGGTGAGCGTGCGCACCCGATACTCCGCTTCGTAGAACTCGAGCCTGCCGTCGAGCAGATTCCGATACTTCGTCAGCGGCGCGGTGTCGTCGGGATGGATCCGCGCGAACCAGCGTGGGGTATGCTCGGGACCGAGGCAGGGGTCGATATCGACGGCGGCGCACCAGTCGCCGTACCAGCGGATTTCGTCGCGCGGCACGTCGATCTGCCAGAATCCGAAGTCCGAACCCTGGAGCAGGGAATCGACCTGCGCCGCATCGATCGGCGGCGCATGGTAAGCGCTCGTCGGCCGTGGGGACATCAATGCCCCGCGATCCCCGGCGCCAGATTCGCGCGCCCCGCCTGGATCGCCTGAGCCAGCGTCCGCGCCGCCGCCTGGATCGCGTCCGGCGCGCCGCCGCCCGCGTAGATGATCGCGCGCGCGGAGTTGATCAGGAGTCCCGCTCGGTCGCGGTCGAGGCCGGCGGCGAGGGTCGAGGCGAGGTCGCCGCCCTGGGCGCCGATCCCGGGCACCAGGAACGGTATGTCCGGGTGGGCTGCGCGCAGCGTCGCCATCTCGCGCGGAAAGGTCGCGCCGACCACCAGCATCAGGTTCCGATGCGCGTTCCACCGCGCGACGCGCGCGGCCACCGCCTGGTAGAGCGGCACGCCGTCGCAGCGCAGGTCCTGGAAGTCGTGCGCACCGCGATTCGACGTGCGGCACAGCACGATCGCGCCGCGCTCGGGTCGCGCGAGGAACGGCGTGACCGAGTCCTCGCCCATGTAGGGATTCACGGTGACCGCGTCTACCCCGTAACGGTCGAACGCTTCCTGCGCATACGCCGCGGCGGTGTTGCCGATGTCGCCGCGTTTGGCGTCGAGGATCACGATCGCGTGCGGCGCCCGCTCGCGAATGTAGCGGATGCTGGCCGCGAGCTCGGCTTCGGCCGCGTGGGCGCTGTAGAACGCGATTTGCGGCTTGTAGGCGGCCGCGACCTCGCGGGTCGCATCGACGATCCGCCGGTTGAACTCGTAGAGCGGCTGCCGCCGCGCCGCAAGGTCCGGCGGGAGCCTGGCCGGGTCCGGATCGAGGCCGACGCACAGCAGGCTGCCGCTCGCGATTTGCGCCGCATGGAGTCGTTCTGCGAAGCTCGAAGACATACGTCATGATATTCCCGATTCCCACCGGGCCGTAAACCCCGATCGAGACCTCATTGCCGCGCAAGCCACTCACCGGACCGCGCCTCGTCCTGCAGCCGCCCGTACGCCGTCCGGGGCGGCCGACGAACTCGAGCGCATTGCTGCGATTCTTTCGAATCGCGGACGCCTGGGAGCTGTCGCCGCTGCAGCAGTGCCGACTCCTCAAGATCCCCTCGCCGCAGGTGCTCGAACGCTACCGGCTCGGCCAGGGACCGCGCCTGTCGGCCGCTCAGCAGGAGCGCGCCGCCTTGGTGGCGCACATCCAGCGATCCCTCGCCCAAGGGGCGACGCCCGATCAGGTCTGGGCGTGGCTGCATGCGCCGCATTCCGGCGCGCCGTTCGGCGGCGAGAGTCCGCTCTACTACCTGCTGGAGAACGGCTTGCCGGCGCTGCGCGAGGTGGCCCGGCACCTGCAGCGCCGCCAGGGCGGGCGATACCCGGCTGAGCCCTGAGCGCGGAATTTTTCGGCTATACTGCTCGGCTGGGTTCCAAGCGAGAGTGGCGGAACTGGTAGACGCGCTGGACTTAGAATCCAGTGGGGCAACCCGTGCGAGTTCGAGTCTCGCCTTTCGCACCACCTGTCGCGTCGCAACGATCGTGAATCGAACATCCGGGAGAGGCTCGAAATGCAGGTTTCCGTCGAGAGCATCGGCACCCTGGCGCGCCGCATGCAGGTGCAAGTCCCCGCCGACCGGGTCGCGCAGGAGGTCAGTTCGCGGCTGAAGAGCCTGAGCCGCACCGCGCGGCTCAAGGGGTTCCGACCGGGCAAGGCGCCGATGACGGTGATCGAGCGTCAGTTCGGCCCGCAGGTGCGGCGCGAGGTGATCGGCGACCTGCTGCAGTCGAGCTTCGCGGAGGCGGTCACCGAGCACCGGCTCGCCCCCGCGGGCAGCCCCCGGATCGAGCCGCAGAGCCTCGGCGAGGGCGAGGACCTCAAGTACGTCGCGACCTTCGAGGTCTACCCGGAGATCGCGCTCGCGCCGATCGAAGCGCTCACGGTCGAACGGTCCGTCGCCGAGGTCACCGAGGCCGACGTGGATGCGATGATCGAGCGGTTGCGCACGCAACAGACCCGGTACGGCGCGGTGAGCCGCCCCGCGGCGACCGGCGACCGGATCACGATCGGGTTCGCCGGGACGATCGACGGCGCCGCGTTCAATGGCAGCCAGGCCGACAACGTCGCGTTCGTCCTCGGCGAGGGCAAGATGCTGCCGGAGTTCGAGACCGGCCTGGTCGGCGCCGCGGCCGGCGAGACACGCGCGATCGAGCTCGATTTCCCGGCCGATTACCGGGTCGCCGAGATCGCCGGCAAGCACGCGGTGTTCCAGGTCACGGTCGCGAGCGTGGAGGAGCCCTCGCTCCCCGCGCTCGACGAGGAGTTCTGCAAGGCGTTCGGCGTGACCGAGGGCGGGCTCGCGAAACTGCGCGAGGAGGTCACCGGCAACATGCGCCGCGAGCTCAGTCAGACGCTGCGCAACCGCAACAGAGCGGAGGTGCTGGAGAAGCTGCTGCAGGCGAACCCGATCGAACTGCCGAATGCGCTCGTCGAGGCCCAGGTGCGCGACCTGCAGGTCGATGCGATGCGTCGCGCGGGGATCAAGGATCCCGCGCAGGCGCCGGCGCCGCAGCCGTTCGTCGAGCCCGCGCGCCGACGCGTCGCGCTCGGGCTGTTGTTGGCGGAACTGATCAAGCGGGAGAAGCTCGGCGCGGATCCGCTGCGGGTCGAACAACGGCTCGACGAGCTCGCGACCGGCTACGGCGACCCGGAGACGCTGAAGCGCGCCTATCGGCAGAACGCCGACGCGATGCGCCAGCTCGAAGGTCTCGCGGTCGAGGATCAGGCGGTCGAGTGGATCCTCGAACACGCCAAGGTCAGCGAGAAGCACATGACTTTCAAGGAGTTGATGAATTTCGGTGGGTGAGTGGACGCGGCTTCCGTCACGGCCGGTCCCTTGAAAACCATGCCGGAACGGCCCACATTGACCCTCGAGCGAACTGTAGCGATCCCGTTGAACCGTAACGACGCCGCGCACGCCGCGGCCGGCAGGCACGAATGACGACACGCGCATTGAATCTGGTCCCGATGGTGGTCGAACAAACGGCGCGCGGCGAACGTGCCTACGACATCTACTCGCGCCTGCTGAAGGAGCGGGTGGTGTTCGTGGTCGGCCCGGTCGAGGACTACATGGCGAACCTGGTGGTCGCGCAGCTGCTGTTCCTGGAGTCCGAGAATCCGGACAAGGACATCGCGCTGTACATCAACTCGCCGGGCGGCTCGGTGAGCGCCGGGCTCGCGATCTACGACACCATGCAGTTCATCAAGCCGGACGTCAGCACGATCTGCGTGGGGCTGGCCGCTTCGATGGGCGCGGTACTGCTCGCCGGTGGCGCGGGCGGCAAGCGTTATTCGCTGCCGAACTCCAAGATCATGATCCATCAGCCCTCGGCGGGCTTCCAGGGGCAGGCCTCGGATATCGACATCCATGCGCGCGACGTCCTCGAGACGCGCGAGCGCTTGAACAACATCCTCGCCCGGCACACGGGCCAGACCGTCGAGCGGATCAAGCAGGACAGCGACCGCGACAACTTCATGTCCGCCGAGGGCGCGCGGGCCTACGGATTGATCGACGGGTTGCTCGCGAAACGCGGCGACCTGCCGGTCAAGGCCTGAAGAGCGCCGTCATCCGAGCCGAAAACGGCCCCGAACACCCCGAACGCGCGCTTTCAGGACGCGTTTCACGGCCCTGGCAAGGCTCGCTTGGCGGGGGCTTGCCGGGTGCTATATAGTTTTATCCAGAGCCGTTGCCGGGGGTGTTCCCGACGCCGTCCGATCGGTGCGGGCGCCCGGATCGCGGCGGAACCGAGGAAAGCATGAGCGAAGATTCCCGCGGCAAACACGACGACGGCAAACTGCTGTACTGCTCCTTCTGCGGCAAGAGCCAGCACGAGGTGCGCAAGCTGATCGCCGGTCCGTCCGTTTTCGTCTGTGACGAGTGCGTCGAGCTGTGCAACGACATCATCCGCGAGGAGCTCGAGGAGCGCGCTGAGCGCACCCGCGACAAGCTGCCGAAGCCGCAGGAGATCAAGAAGGTCCTCGACGAGTACGTGATCGGCCAGGAGCGCGCGAAGCGCGTGCTGTCGGTCGCGGTCTACAACCACTACAAGCGCCTGCAGACGCGCAGCGGCGACGGCGTGCGCGGCCGCGACGAGGTCGAGCTCGCGAAGAGCAACATCCTGCTGATTGGTCCGACCGGATCGGGCAAGACCTTGCTCGCCGAGACGCTCGCGCGGCTGCTGAACGTGCCGTTCACGATCGCCGACGCGACCACGCTCACCGAGGCGGGCTACGTCGGCGAGGACGTCGAGAACATCATCCAGAAGCTCCTGCAGAAGTGCGACTACGATGTCGAGAAGGCGCAGACCGGCATCGTCTACATCGACGAGATCGACAAGATCTCGCGCAAGTCCGACAACCCCTCGATCACCCGCGACGTCTCCGGCGAAGGCGTGCAGCAGGCGCTGCTGAAGCTGATCGAGGGCACG
>JAKBCG010000026.1 GCA_021808035.1 Pseudomonadota bacterium | reverse complement strand
CGATCTCAAGCCCTGCAGCAACACCAGGCTCATCTGCAGCAGGATCTTCAGCCGGCGCGCGATGTTGTCCGATTCGCAGTCGTCGAAGCTCTCGGCGCAATCGCCGCCCTGCAGCAGGAACTGCTCGCCGCGCTCCGCGGCCGCGAGCTTCGCGCGCAAGGCCTCGACCTCCCAGGACACCACCAGCGGCGGCAGGCGGCCGAGCACCTCGATCGTGCGCGCGAGCGCGTGCTGATCGGCGTACTGCGGTTGCTGGGCCGCCGGGCGACCGCGCCAGCTGGCCGGATGCCAATCAGCGAACAGTGGGTTCTTCGACATCGTTTTTCAATGCTACACAGGGCGATCGGAGATGCCCAGGAGAAATCGACCGTTTTCGATTGAACTCGACCGCCCGCCCGCGCGAAAATGGTAAATCGACTTTCGAACGAACTATCGCGTCGTGGAGCACTGAAATCCGATGAACCTCCTGAACGAGCGCCGCGCCGCCCCCGCAGCGGATCGCGCCGCCACCGCCTTGCGCGAACTCGGCCTCCTCGCCGACAACCCCGGCGTGTGGTGCGGCGGCACCGGCTGGAACGAACACGGCGACGGGCCGCGGCTCGACTCGATCAACCCGACGACCGGCAAGCCGATCGCATCGGTGCGCACCGCGACCGCGGCGGACTACGAACGGGTGATCGCCGCCGCGACGGAGGCGGCCGCGACGTGGCGGCGCGTGCCGGCGCCGAAGCGCGGCGAAGTCGTGCGTCTGATCGGCGAGGAACTGCGCCTCCACAAGGACGCGCTCGGCACCTTGGTGGCGCTGGAGAACGGCAAGATCAAGGCCGAGGGCGACGGCGAGGTCCAGGAGATGATCGACATCGCGGACTTCGCGGTGGGCCAGTCGCGGATGCTCTATGGGCTGTCGATGCACTCGGAACGGCGTGAACACCGGATGACCGAGCAATGGCATCCGCTCGGCGTGGTCGGGGTGATCTCGGCGTTCAATTTCCCGGTCGCGGTGTGGTCGTGGAACGCGTTCCTCAGCGCGATCTGCGGGAACGCGACCGTGTGGAAACCCTCGCCGAAGACCGCGCTGTGCGCGATCGCCGTGCAGCGCATCTGCAACCGGGTGCTCGAGCGCCACGCCCTGCCACCGATCTTCCAGTTGTTCGTCGCCGCGGGCGCGGAGCTCGCCGAGCGCTTCGTCGACGATCGGCGGGTCGCGCTGATCTCGTTCACCGGCTCGACCGAGGTCGGCCGCCAGGTCGGCGTCCGCGTCGCGCACCGCCTCGGCAAGAGTCTGCTGGAGCTCGGCGGCAACAACGCGATCATCGTCGACGCGTCCGCGAATCTCGACCTCGCGGTGCCGGCGATCGTGTTCGGCGCGGTCGGCACCGCCGGACAGCGCTGCACGACCACGCGGCGCGTGTTCGCGCATCGCAGCGTCGCCGATGAACTCGAGCGCCGCCTGGTCGCCGCCTACCGGCAGGTGCGCATCGGCGATCCGCTGGACCCGGCGACGCTGATGGGCCCGCTGATCGACGCCGCGGCCGTGCAACGCTTCCTCGCGTCGGTCGCCGCCGCGCAGGCGCAGGGCGCGCGCGTGCTGGTCGGCGGCCGGGTGCTCGACCGGCCCGGACATTTCGTCGAGCCGACGATCGTCGCCGCGCAGGCCTCGATGCCCGTCGTGCAGACCGAGACGTTCGCCCCGATCCTGTACCTGCTGCGCCATGAGCACCTCGAGGAGGCGATCGCCGCGCAGAACGCGGTCGCGTACGGACTGTCGTCGGCGATCTTCACCGACCGGCTGCAGGCCGCGGAACGCTTCCTGTCGGCCGACGGCAGCGATTGCGGGATCGCGAACGTGAATCTCGGCACCTCGGGTGCGGAGATCGGCGGCGCGTTCGGCGGCGAGAAGGACACCGGCGGCGGGCGCGAGGCAGGATCGGACGCCTGGAAGGCCTACATGCGGCGCCAGACGACCACGATCAACTGGAGCGCCGAACTGCCGCTCGCGCAGGGCATCCGCTTCAGCGTCTAAGCCAGGCTTCGATCCCGGCCGCGCGCGCCTCGAGGCGCTCGGCCGAGATCGTCCCCAGGGTGCCGATCTCCTGGGCGACCAGCGAGATCCGGTATTCCTCGATCCACCAGTCGAAATCCTCGAGCGCGCCGAGCCAGCCGCCCTCGCGCTCGACCGCCGCCGCGAGACGGTCGCGGCGCTCGGCCCAGGCGCGGATCGCGGCCGCGACCGACGGTGGTTCCACGCCGCGCCGCGGATCGCGGCGCCAGCGACGCTGTTCGGCGAGCACGTATCTCGGGATCCGCTCGGACCATGGCTCTGGTGGATCGGCGAGGAACGCCCGCAGCAGGCGTTGCAGATGCGCCTGGGTCTCCTTGGCGGCCTCGGCGGCCGGTCCGACCCGCGGGAGGATCACGATCGACCGTACCGCGCGGGCGGCCTCGAACAGCGTCCGCGCGGACGCGCGGGCTGCCGTGAGCACGGCGGCGAGCCGCGCGCGCCCGGCGGCGATCCCGGCCTCGAACGCCGCGCGCGTTCGCGGTGGCTCGTCGTCGCCGAAGCACGCGCGCCGCGTCGCCGCCGCGACCAGCCCATCGACCACGAGCGTCGCCTCGACGTAGGGGCTCGCGCCGAGCATCAGCGGCGCATCCTCGTGAACCTCGCGCGCCGCCTCGCGCGCCGCGCGTCCCAGCGCCCGGATCGCGAGCCGGGTGGCGCCGATCCGATGCCGGTGGACCGCCTGCTCGGCCGAGCGCTCGAAGGCGACGCGGATCATCCCCTCGTCCCAGGCGAGCGCCGGATGCAGCGTGAGCGGGCCGCTCGGCGTGTCGATCTCGACGGTGCGCGGCAGCGACTCGATCTCGAACCGATCCCAGGCGTGCGGATGGTGCTCGGCCGCGACCCGCCGCAGCGCCGCGCCCGATGCGGCCGCGCTCACCGCCCGCAATCGCGCGAGATCGGTATCGCAGGCGAGTTCGCCGTCCGCGTCGATGACCGCGACCCGCGGCAGGAGCCACGCGGGCACCTCGCCGGCCGAGGCGCCGACCGTGTCCGCGGCCAGTCCGACGCGTGATCGCAACCAGGCGGCGAGCGCATCGGACGTCGCCGCGCCAGGCCCCGCCTCATCGAGGAAACGCGCCGCGGTCGCCGCGATCGGGATCAACCGCCGGCGCGCGTCCTTCGGCAGCGCCCGCATCCAGGCTTCGACCCTCGGCCGCGCGAGTCCCGGGATCGCGGCGGCGAGCGCCGGTGTGGTGAGCACCGGCAACACGATCGCGGGAACCCGCAGCGTCGCCCCGTCGCGCGGGTCACCCGGTGCGAACCGGTACTCGACGTCGAACGCCAGCGGGCCGATCGCCGCGCGCGCCGGGAACGCCGCGAGCGCGCCGGGATCCGGACGGCGCGCGAAGACCTCCTCCTCCCCGAGCCGCAGGCGCGCGAGGCCCGTGGGGTCGAGCTTGCGGGTGAAGCGATCGAGGGTCGCGCCCGAGGAGACCTGCGGCGGCAGGCGGCGCTCGTAACACGCGACCAGCCCCTCCGCCTCGGTCACGAGACCGCGGGTGCGCAATCGATCCTCGATCGCCCGCGCCGCGGTGAGCGCCGCGTCGTTCGCGACCAGCCAGTCGGGACGCGACGCGAGCCGGCCGTGCACCAGGGCCTCGCGCACGAATACCTGCCGGGCCTCGGCGGGCGCGATCGGGCCGTAGTTCACGCGCCGCTGCGCGATCACGAGCCCGTGGAGGCTCGAACGTTCGCGCGCGACCACCTCCCCGCGGCGCTCGTCCCAGTCGACGTCGATGTACTCGCGCTTGATCAACGGGGCCGCCGCGGTCTCGATCCACCCCGGGTCGATCTCGGCGATCCGGCGCGCGTAGACCCGGCGGGTCTCGACGACATCGGCCGCCATCACCCAGCGCGGACGGCGTCGCGCGATCGCCGATCCTGGGAACAACCGGAAGCGCAGACCACGCGGCCCGATGTAGACGCCTTCCTCCGCGCGCACGCCGACGATCGCGCAGAAGCCGGCGAGCAGCGCGCGGTGGATCATCGCGTAAGACGCGGTGCGCTCGCCCGCCCGTACGCCGATCTCGGCCGCGCGCTCGCACAGCTGCGCGTGCACGTCCTCCCACTCGCCGAGGCGCAGCAGCGACTGGCCGCGCTCGCGGCACCACTCGCGCAGCGCCCGGCGCGAGCTCCGCCGCGCGGCCTGGTAGGCGTTCCACAGCTGCAGCAGGTCGAGGAACTGCGATTTCGGATGCTCCGCCGTCGGCGACGCCGCCGTACCCGTGCCCGCGGCAACACCGCCGCCCGCGGCCGTACCGGTGCCCGTGGCCGTACCGGTGCCCGCGGCAAGCCGCGTCTCCGGTACGCTGAGCCCGGCAACGATCGCGAGCACCTCGGCCTCGGCGTGGAAACGGCGGCTCTCGACGAGGGCTCGCGCCAAACGCGGGTCGAGCGGCAGGCGCGCCATCGCCCGGCCGAGCGCGGTGATCCGGCGCTCCGGATCGAGCGCGCCGAGTTCCTGCAGGAGCCGGTAGCCCTCGAGGAGCGCGCGCCGGTCCGGCGGGTCCACGAACGGAAACGCCTCGGCGGCGCCGAGCTCGTCGGCCGCGAGCCGAAGCAGCAGCGCCGCGAGATGGGTCCGCAGGATCTCCGGCAAGGTGTATGCCGGCCGGGCCTCGAGATCGGCCTCGTCGTACAACCGGACGCACAAGCCCGGGCCGATCCGTCCACACCGACCCTTGCGCTGCTCCGCGCTCGCGCGAGAGATCTTCTCGATCGGCAGGCGCTGCAGGCGGCTGCGCGCGTCGTAGCGGCTGATCCGGGCGAGCCCGGAATCGATCACCGCGCGGATCCCGGGCACCGTGAGCGAGGTTTCCGCGACGTTCGTCGCGAGCACGATCCGCCGCCGCGGACCCGGCTCGAAGACCCGCCGTTGCCGCTCCCACGCGAGTCGCGAGTACAGCGGGACGATCTCGAACGCGTCGCCGACCTCCCGCTCGAGCAGCTCGCCGACGTCGGCGATCTCCCGCTCGCCCGGCAGGAACGCGAGCACGTCACCCGCGCCGCCCGGTCCGGGGTCGGCTTCGATCGTCCGGAGCGCCGCCAGCACCGCGGTCGGCAGGTCGGGCTCTTCCTCCCGGTCCGCCGGCGCCACGGTGCGCACCTCGACCGGGTGACCACGCCCGCCGACGTCGATCACCGGCGCGCCGCCGAAGAACGTCACCAGTCGATCGACGTCGAGCGTCGCCGAGGTCACGATCACCCGCAGGTCCGCGCGTACCGCGAGCAGGCGCTTGGCGATGCCGAGCAGCAGGTCGACGTTCAAGCTGCGTTCATGCGCCTCGTCGATGATCAAGGTGTCGTAGCGGCGCAGTTCGCGGTCGCGCGCGAGCTCCGCGAGCAGTACGCCGTCGGTCATCAGCACGACGCGCGTCGCCTCGGACACCTGATCGGCAAAGCGCACCCGGTAACCGACCGTGCGCCCGACGGGTTCGCGCAACTCCTCGGCGATGCGCTGCGCGAGCGCGCGGGCGGCGAGCCGGCGGGGCTGGGTGTGGGCGATCTGGCCCTCGATCCCGCGCCCCGCCTCGAGGCAGAACTGCGGCAGCTGCGTGCTCTTGCCCGACCCGGTCTCGCCGACCACGATCAGGATCGGCTCGACCCGCAGGCGTGCGACGATCTCGGCATGCTTCGCCGCGATCGGCAACGCCGGGTCGCAGCGCAGGCGCGGGCGCGACTCGCGCCGCAGGGTCGCGCGGCGGCGAGCGGCGTCGCCGGCGCGGCGCGGCCGACGGAGCCTCGTCATTCCTCGCGCTTCGCCCGGATCCAGAGCGCCTCTTGCGCGGCGAGATCGAGCTGATCGAGCGGGGTCGACTGCTCGGCCGCGTACGCTTCCATCCGTCGGATCCGCCGTTCGAATTTCCCGTTCGCCGCCCGCAGCGCCGACTCCGGCTCGACCCCGAGCTTGCGCGCGAGATTCGCGGCCGCGAACAACAGGTCGCCGACTTCCTCGGTCACCCGTCCGGGTCGATCGCGCTCGCGCGCGTCGGCGTCGAGCGCCTCGGCGAGTTCCTCGCGCACCTTCGCAGCGGCCGCGGCCGCGTCGCGGAAGTCGAACCCGGCGCGGGCCGCGCGCCGTCCGAGCTTGTGGGTCCGCGCGAGCGCCGGCAGCGCGAGCGGCACTCCGTCGACGAGGCTCGCCCGGCCCCCGGTCGCGGCATCGCGCTCGTCGCCCTTGATCCGTTCCCAGGCATCCGCCTGCGCCTCGATTCCGGCGACCGACTCGCCGCCGAACACGTGCGGATGGCGGCGCACCAGCTTCGTCGCGATCGCGTCGGCGACCGCGTCGAAGTCGAACCGGCCGGCCTCGCGGGCGATCTCGGCGTGGAACACCACCTGGAACAGCAGATCCCCGAGCTCGTCCCGCAGCGCGTCGAGATCGCCGCGATCGATCGCATCGGCGACTTCGTACGCCTCTTCGATCGTGTATGGCGCGATCGTCGCGAAGCGTTGGGCGCGGTCCCACGGGCAGCCGTCCGCCGCCCGCAGCCGCTCCATGATCGCGAGCAGCCGATCGATCGGCCGCGTCACGTCGCGTCCCGCGCGTGCGCGAGCATCATCCGGCGCATGGTCATCACCATGCCGGCGGTCGCGCCCCAGATCCGGCGCCCCTGGTAGGTGATGTCGTAGACCGCGAAGCTCGTCTCGCCGATCCGCCGCTCGCGCTCGCGCAGGTTGGTCGCGTCGAACAGGAACGCGAGCGGCACCTCGAAGGCCTCGTCGACCTCGTCGGCGGCGACCCGCAGGCGGTAGTCCGGGGTGACGAACCCGACCGCCGGCGTCACCCGAAAGCCGGTCACGATCAGGTGATCCGGGAGATACCCCGCGAACTCGACCCGCGACGCCTCGAGACCGATCTCTTCGTGCGCTTCGCGCAGCGCGGCGCTCCAGGGGTCGCGGTCGTCGGGCTCGATGCGTCCCCCCGGAAACGCGATCTGGCCGGCATGATCGCGCAGCGTGCTCGCGCGCTGGGTCAGGAGCAGCGAGAATTCCCCGTCGCGCTCGACCACGGGAACGAGCACCGCGGCGGCGACCCGGTTCACCGGCAGCGCGCGGCGCACCTGGGCGCGCAGCTCAGGCGCGGTCTCGGGGAGCCACTCCATGTCCTCGTCCGGCGGCGACGGATCCGGCCGCAGCGCCCGCTTGATCATCTCCCGATCGATGCGCACGGTTCCCGGCCTGCCCTCAGGCGGGCGCGGCGGCATCGCCGGCGATCCTGCTGCGTTCGCATCTCATGAGGTCCTCCGCGGCGCGCTCCGATTGCGGTAAACTTCGTAGATTCTAACACCCGGCGACGCCGCATCCCGATGTCGAATTCCTCGATCGACGCGCTCTCTCCGCTCGATGGCCGCTACCGCGCGAAGCTCGCGCCGCTGCGCGAGATCTTCAGCGAAGCCGGACTGATGCGCGAGCGGGCGCGCATCGAGGCCGCGTGGCTGCTCGCGCTCGCCGCGGGTCCCGCGCGCGCGCCGCTCGCATCCCTGCCCGACGCGTGCCGGCAGTGGCTCGGCGCGCTCGCGGCCGACCCGGCGCCGACCGACGTCGAGGCGATCAAGCGGATCGAGGCCCGCACGAATCACGACGTGAAGGCCGTCGAGCTGTGGCTGCGCGACGAGCTCGCCGCGCGCGGCGCCACGCAGGCCCACCTCGAATGGGTGCACTTCGCCTGCACCTCCGAGGACGTGAACAATCTCGCGTATGCGCAGATGCTGCGCGCGGCGCGGTCGCGGGTGCTGCTGCCGGCGATCGACGCGATCCACGCGGCGCTCGAGGCGCTCGCGGTGAAGTACGCCGACAGCGGGATGCTCGCGCGCACTCACGGCCAGACCGCGACCCCGACGACCGTCGGCAAGGAGATGGCCAACTTCGCCGCGCGGCTCGGCAGGCAGCGCGACGCGCTCGAGGCGGTGCGCGTGCTCGGCAAGCTGAACGGCGCGGTCGGCAACTTCAACGCGCACGTGGCGGCGCTCCCGCAGGTGGATTGGTCGTCGCTCAGCGACGCGTTCGTCGCCTCGCTCGGCCTGGAGCCGAATCCGTACACGACGCAGATCGAGCCCCACGACTGGATCGCCGAGTACGCGCACGGGGTGATCCGCGTCGACACGATCCTGCTCGATTTCGCGCGCGACGTGTGGGGCTACGTGTCGATCGGTTACTTCCGCCAGCGGGTCGTGCCCGGCGAGGTGGGTTCCTCGACGATGCCGCACAAGGTCAACCCGATCGACTTCGAGAACGCCGAGGGCAACCTCGGAATCGCGAACGCGCTGCTCGGACACTTCGCCGAGAAGCTCCCGGTATCCCGCTGGCAGCGCGACCTGACCGATTCGACCGTGCTGCGCAACCTCGGCGTCGCGCTGGGACATGCGGCGCTCGCCTACGACTCGCTGCTCGCGGGCCTCGGCAAGATCGCGCTCGACGAGGCGCGCGTCCGCGCCGACCTCGACGCGGCCTGGGAGGTGCTCGCGGAGGCGATCCAGACCGTGATGCGCGCGAACGGGATCAGCGGCGCATACGAGCGCTTGAAGACGTTCAGCCGCGGCCGCGCGGTCGACCGTGCGGCGATCCGCGACTTCATCGCGTCGCTCGAACTGCCGTCCGCGGAACGCGAACGGCTCCTGGGAATGGAACCCGCGACCTATCTCGGCCTCGCCGCGACGCTCGCGCGCCGCGCGCGCTGAGCGCGGGATTCCGGTCGATCCAGGAAACGTGACGCAGTCGGCACGAGCCGCGCCGACACCCCGGTAGGATGTTCACGAGGCCCGGACTGCGGGCGACACCGCCCGTTGAACACGACGAGGCCGAGCGAACATGACGGGAAACGCGAACGACGTTCCGATGGGGCAGCCGCAGGGCCCGCCCGAGAGCACCCGCACCATCCTGAGCACGATGGAGGAGGTACGGGCGGCGAGCCTGCAGGTCGCGCGCTCCGCGCAGCGGCTGCTGTCGATCTTCACCCACGACCTCGAGCCGATGATCTACGGCCAGGAGCCGTTCCTCGAGGCCATCAAGCGCCTGGTGCTGGCGCGTTCCTACGCGAAGGTCCGGGTCCTGCTCGCGGACCCTTCGCGCGCGATGTTCGACAACAACCAGTTCCTGCTCCTCGCGCGGCGCCTGACGAGCTGCATCGACCTGCGCACGATGGGGCCGGAATACCCGGCGAGCGCCGGCGCGTTCATCATCGCGGACGACCGCGCGCTGGTCTACCGCCTGCGGATCGACCGCTGGGACGGCATCTCCGACATGAACGACCCGGCGGTCGTGCGCCGGTACCTCACGTTCTTCGACGAGGTATGGAGCATGGGCGTGCAGGAATCGCAGGTGCGCCAGACCTACCAGTGAGGCCTCCCCTGCGCGGCGCCGTATAATCGGCGCATGCGCCCGACTGCTCCCGATCCTCGCACCGCCGGCACGGTGATCGTCGGCGTGTCCGGCGGCGTCGACTCGGCGGTCGCCGCGTTGACGCTCCTCGAGCGCGGCCACGCGGTCCAGGGCCTGTACATGACGAACTGGGACGACGACGACGGCTACTGCACCGCCGCCGCCGACTACCAGGACGCACGCCGGGTCTGCCGGATCCTCGACATCCCGCTGCATCGCGCGAACTTTGCGGCCGAGTACCATGAGCGCGTGTTCGCGCAATTCCTGCGCGCCTACGCGGCCGGCGACACCCCGAACCCGGACGTGCTGTGCAACCGGGAGATCAAGTTCGGCGTGTGCTGGGAGTACGCACGGCGCCTCGGGGCCTCCTGGATCGCGACCGGGCACTATGCGCGCATCGAGCACCGCGACGGCGGACCGCGGCTGTCCAAGGCCGCCGACCTCGCGAAGGATCAGAGCTATTTCCTGCACTCGGTCGAGCCGGCGGCGCTGTCCCGGACGCTGTTCCCGCTCGGCGACTGGACCAAGGCCGAAGTGCGCCGCCGGGCCCAGGCGGCGGGCCTCCCGGTGCACGACAAGCGCGACAGCACCGGCATCTGCTTCATCGGCGAACGGCCGTTCACCGAGTTCCTGTCGCGCCATCTCGCGCTGCGGCCCGGACCGATCGAGACCGAGGACGGCGCCGTGATCGGCGAACACCGCGGCCTGTCGTTCTACACGCTCGGGCAGCGCAGCGGGCTGCACATCGGGGGCCGGCGCGGCGCGCGCGCCGCGCCGTGGTACGTCGCCGCGAAGGATCGCGCGCGCAACGCGCTGATCGTCGTGCAATCGGCCGATCACCCGCGGCTCCTGACCATGCGCTTCGAGGTGTTCGATCTGCGCTGGCTCGCCCCGCCCACGGATGCGCAGTTCGACTGCGCGGTGAAGACGCGCTACCGCCAGTCCGACCTGCCGTGCCGAGTCCGCGTGCGCGACGCGGACTCGGCGACGGTCACGCTGCAAACACCTGCACGCGCGGTCACGCCCGGTCAGTACGCGGTCTTCTACGCCGGCGACGAGTGCCTCGGCGGCGGCGTGATCGGGCGACGCGACCCGTTCGAGCCGGCCCCGGCGCGCCCGGCCAGCGGTTATAATGCGCCCTCAGCCGCGGAGGGACCATGACCGATCATTTCAAATCGCGCACCACGCTCGACGTCGGCGCGCAACGCTATGAGATCTTCAGCCTCGCCGCGCTCGGCGCCGCGCGCGTCGCCAGACTGCCGTTCGCGCTCAAGATCCTCCTCGAGAACCTGTTGCGCTTCGAGGACGGCGTCAACGTCACGGCGGCGGACGTCGAGGCCCTGCTCGACTGGCGGCCGCAAGCGCGCCCGGAGCATGAGATCTCGTTCACGCCGGCGCGGGTGATCATGCAGGACTTCACCGGTGTTCCCTGCGTCGTCGACCTCGCCGCGATGCGCGAGGCAATCGCGCGACTCGGCGGCGACCCTTCCCGCGTGAATCCGCTCGCGCCCGCGGAACTCGTGATCGATCACTCGGTGCAGGTCGACGACTACGGCAGCGCCGATTCGTTGAGGCGCAACACCGAGATCGAATTCTCGCGCAACCGCGAGCGCTACATGTTCCTGCGCTGGGGCCAGACCGCGTTCAGCAACTTCCGGGTCGTGCCGCCGAACACCGGCATCGTCCATCAGGTGAACATCGAGCGCCTCGCGCGCGTGGTCTTCCAGGACCGGCGCGACGGAGCGCCCGCGCGCGCATACCCGGACACGCTCGTCGGCACGGACTCGCATACGACGATGGTCAACGGCCTCGGCGTCCTCGGCTGGGGCGTCGGCGGAATCGAGGCCGAGGCTGCGATGCTCGGCCAGCCGGTGACGATGCTGATTCCGCAGGTGATCGGCTTCAAGCTGACCGGCGCGCTGCCGGCGGGCACGACCGCGACCGACCTCGTGCTCACGATCACGGAGATCCTGCGCAAGAAGGGCGTGGTCGACAAGTTCGTCGAATTCTTCGGCGACGGCCTCAGGAACATGCCGCTCGCCGATCGGGCGACGATCGCGAACATGTCGCCAGAATTCGGCTCGACCTGCGCGATCTTCCCCATCGACGAGGAGACGATCCGATATCTTCGGCTCACCGGGCGCGCGGACGAGGACGTCGCGCTCGTCGAGGCCTACGCGCGCGCGCAGGGCCTGTGGCGGCTCGACGGCGCGCCGGCCGCCGACTACACCGACGTGATCGAACTCGACCTGGCGACGGTCGAGCCTTCGCTCGCCGGTCCGAAACGGCCGCAGGACCGCGTACCCCTGCGCACGGCGCGCGCGGTCTCGCGCGGCGCCATCGCCAAGATGGCCGAGGAACGTGCGAAGAAGAACCCGCGGGCGACCGGCGCCGCGACCGCGGAGCTGGATCAGGCGAAGCACGAGATCCGCGACGGCGCGGTGCTGATCGCCGCGATCACCAGCTGCACCAACACCTCGAATCCGGCGGTGCTCGTTGCCGCCGGCCTGCTCGCCCGCAATGCGGTCGCGCGCGGGCTGCGCGCGAAGCCGTGGGTGAAGACCTCGCTCGCGCCGGGCTCGAGGGTGGTCACCGACTACCTGAAGAAGGCCGGCCTGCTGCCGCCGCTCGAGCAGCTCGGGTTCTACACGGTCGGCTACGGTTGCACCACCTGCATCGGCAACTCCGGTCCGTTGAAGCCCGCGATCTCCGAGGCCGTGCGCCAGGGGGAGATCATCGCCGCCTCGGTGCTCTCCGGCAACCGCAATTTCGAGGGACGCGTGCATCCGGAAGTGAAGATGAACTTCCTCGCGTCGCCGCCGCTCGTGGTAGCGTACGCGCTCGCCGGCACGATGGACCTCGACCTCGCGTCCGAGCCGCTCGGCACCGGCAGCGACGGGCGCCCCGTGTCGTTGAAGGACATCTGGCCGAGCGCGGAGGAAGTCGCACGCACCGTCGGCGCGAACCTCGATTCGGCGATGTTCCGCGCCGGCTACGCGAACGTGTTCGCCGGGGATTCGCACTGGAACGGCATCCAGACCCCGGCCGGACAGATCTATGCGTGGGACCCGGGCTCGACCTACGTGAAGAATCCGCCGTACTTCGACCGCATGACGATGACGCCGGCGCCGGTCGCGGACATCCGCGGCGCCCGCGCGCTCGCGGTGCTCGGCGACTCGGTGACCACCGATCACATCTCGCCGGCCGGCAACATCGCCAAGGCGAGCCCCGCGGCGAAGTACCTGCTCGCGCAGGGCGTCGCGCCGGGCGACTTCAACTCCTATGGCGCGCGCCGCGGCAACCACGAGGTGATGATGCGCGGCACCTTCGCGAACATCCGCCTGCGCAACCTCCTGCTCCCGGGCACCGAGGGCGGCGTGACCGCCTACCTGCCGACCGGCGAGGAGATGTCGATCTTCGACGCGGCGATGAAATACCAGGCCGACGGCACGCCGCTCGTGATCCTCGCCGGCAAGGAATACGGGACCGGCAGCTCGCGCGACTGGGCCGCGAAGGGCACCATGCTGCTCGGCGTGAAGGCCGTGATCGCCGAGAGCTTCGAGCGCATCCATCGCTCCAACCTGATCGGCATGGGCGTGCTGCCCTTGCAGTTCCAGGCGGGCCAGAGCGCGCAGGGCCTCGGGCTCACCGGTCGCGAGGTGTTCGCGATCACCGGTCTCGACCAGGGGGCGGCAAAGACCGTGCAGATCGTCGCGACCGCGGCCGACGGCAAGGCGACCCGCTTCGAGGCCCGCGTGCGCATCGACACGCCGAAAGAGCTGGATTATTTCCGCCACGGCGGGATCCTGCACTACGTGCTGCGCACGCTCGCGAAAGCCGGACGGGCCGCGTAGGAGCGGCTCGAGGCGCGCAGCGGACGCCGCGACCCGACGTGGACCGGCCCTCGAACCCGCCGCATGCCCGCATCGCGCTGTTCGACCTCGACGGCACGCTGACCTGGCGGGACACCTTCCTGCCGTACGTCGCCGGCTACTGGCTGCGCCATCCGCGTCGCTGGCCGCGCGCGTGGCGGGTGTTGCCGGCGCTCGCGATCTACGCGTTCGCCGGTCGCGACCGCGGCGCGCTGAAGGCGCGGCTGATCCGGATCGCGATGGCCGGTCTCGATCGCGCGGCGGTGCGCGAATGGACCGCGGCCTACGTGTGTGGTCTCCCCGCGCGCCACGCCTTCCGCCCGGCGGCGCTCGCCCGCCTCGATCGTCACCGCGACGCCGGCGACCTGCTGATCCTCCTGTCGGCGAGCCCTGACCTGTACGTGCCCGCGATCGGCGCGGCGCTCGGCGTGCAACGGACGATCTGCACCGAGGTGCGCTGGTCCGGGGACACGCTCGACGGCGCGCTCGCGAGCCCGAATCGGCGCGGCGAGGAAAAGCGGCGCTGCCTCGAGGCGCTGCGCGCCGAGTACCCGGGACGCCCGTTCAGCGCGTACGGCAAC
>JAKBCG010000407.1 GCA_021808035.1 Pseudomonadota bacterium | reverse complement strand
GAGCGAGGCGGCCGAGGAGGCGGTCTCGTAGATCAACAACAGGCCGCGTCTGCCGCGGCGATCGCTCATCGGGCCGACCACGAGCGTCATCAGCACGCCGAACGCGAGCCCCGCCATCAGTACCGCGCCGATCGCGGCACCGCGATAGCCGAGCGCGTGCAGATAGAGCGTGAAACTCGCGACCGTCACGCCCTGGCCGAGGCTGCGGATCGCGCGCGCCGCAAGGAGCCGACGGACTTCGGGCGGGAGCGGTACGCCGTGTCCGCGCCCGGTCCCGGAGGCCTGCACCGTCAACCGCCGGTCGCGAAGCCCGGATAGAGCGTCATGCCGCCGTCCACGTAGAGCGTCGTGCCGACGACGTAGTCGGAGTGATCCGACGCGAGCCACACCGCCGCGCGCGCGATGTCCTCGGGCTCGCCGATGCGCCCGTAGGGCACGAGCGTCATCAGCCGGGCGTATGCCGCCGGCGTGTCCCACGCCGTGGTGTTGATCGGCGTGCGGATCGCGCCCGGCGCGATGCCGTTCACCCGGATCCGCAACGGGGCGACCTCCTGCGCGAGGCTCTCCATCAGCAGCTTGATGCCCCCCTTCGAGGTCGCGTAGTTCGCGTGGCCGCCCCACGGGATCGTCTGATGCACGGAGCTCATGCAGATGATCTTGCCGGCCGCGCACGAGACCGACGGGACCACGCCGCGGCGCATGAACTCGCGAATCGCCGCGCGTGAACACAGGAACTGGCCGGTCAGGTTGATGTTGATCACCGTGTTCCACTGCTCGATCGTCATCTCGTGGAACGCCGCGTCGCGTTGGAGCCCCGCGTTCGCGACCAGGATGTCGATCGTGCCGAACCCGCGGATCGCCTCGGCGAACATCCGATCCACCTCGGCTTCCGAGGAGACGTCGGCCTTGATCGCGACCGCGTTCACGCCGTGGCCGCGGATCTCGTCGACGACCGCGCGCGCGGCGTCGTCGCCGACGACGTAGTTCACGACGACGTCGGCGCCGGCCGCGCCGAGCGCGAGCGCGATCGCGCGGCCGATGCCGGAATTCGCGCCGGTCACGAGCGCCTTCTGTCCCGCGAGCACCGGATGGGCGGGCAGCTTCGGGGCGGTCGAGGCGGGCGGGGTGGGGGCGTTCGAGTTCATCGCGGCGGTACTCCTGCGGGAAAAAGCGTGTGCAGAGCATATACTTCGTCGTGCGCACCGCAAGCGATGCCGGTCTGCCCGGCGGTGCGAGCCGCATGTCCCCCACTGGAGATCCGTATGCCGCAGCTGCCCTCGACGATGTCGGTGATCGACGTGAAGGCGCCGGGTGGGCCGGAGCAGATGGTGCTCGCGACGCGCCCGGTCCCGCGACCGGGCGCCGGCGAGGTGTTGTTGCGCGTCGCGGCGGCCGGGGTGAACCGGCCCGACGTGCTGCAGCGGCGCGGCGCCTATCCGCCGCCGCCCGGCGCCTCGGAGATCCTCGGACTCGAGGTCGCCGGCGAGGTCGTCGCGCTCGGCGACGGGGTCACCGGTCTCGCGCCCGGCGATCGCGTCACTGCGCTGCTCGCGGGCGGCGGGTATGCCGAGTACGCGGTCGCCGCGGCGCCGCTGTGCCTCGCGATTCCGGCGGGGCTCGGCGTCGTCGAGGCGGCGGCGCTGCCGGAGACCTTCTTCACGGTCTGGACGAACCTGTTCGAGCGCGGCGGCTGCAAGGCGGGCGACACCGTGCTGGTCCACGGCGGCACCAGCGGGATCGGCACGGTCGCGATCCAGCTCGCGACGGCGTTCGGCGCGCGCGTGCTCGCGACCGCGGGGAGCGCGTCGAAGGCGCGCGCCTGCGAGCGGATCGGCGCCGCGCGCGGCATCGACTACAAGACCGAGGACTTCGTCGCCGTGGTCGCTCAGGAAACGCAGAGCCGCGGCGCCGACCTGATCCTCGACATGGTCGCGGGCCCGTACGTCGCGCGCAATCTCGCCGCGGCGGCGATGGACGCACGGATCGTCGTCATCGGCCTGCAGGGCGGGGAACGCGCGGAGGTCGACTTCGGTCTGCTGATGCGCAAGCGCCTGCTGCTCACCGGCTCGACGCTGCGGCCGCGCACGGTCGCCCAGAAGGCGGCGATCGCCGAGGGCCTGCGCCGTCAGGTGTGGCCGCTGCTCGCCGCCGGCAAGGTCCGGCCGCTGGTACACGCGACGTTCCCGCTCGCCGAGGCCGCCGCCGCCCATCGGTTGATGGAATCATCGGCGCACGTCGGCAAGATCGTGCTGACGGTCTAGGGGCCGGGCCCCGCCGACCCCGACCCGGGCGCCGCCGATCCGGCCGCCGCGATGCGGCGCGCGGCCTCGAGCGCGAGATCGGCGAAGCCGCCCTCGCCCGACCGCACGCGCTCGACGAGCCGTTCGCGCATCCGCCGCGTCCAGAACTTCTGGATGTGGTTCACGATGCCGCCGACCGCTTCCTCGCGGTCCGACTCGCCGTGGAAGAACGCGGCGATGTCGTTCGCCATCTTGACCAGATGATCGTCGCTCATGTCGGCATCACTTCGTCACGAACACGTCCGCACCACGCAACAGCGTCGCCTGC
>JAKBCG010000406.1 GCA_021808035.1 Pseudomonadota bacterium | reverse complement strand
TCCACCACGCGAGGTGCAGCGCGGGGATCACGTAGCGCCCGGGGCGATCGGCGATCAATGCGACGCTTTGGTCGCGCGTGCCCACGACACGCCCGCCGCTCACCGCGTTGCCGAGCTTCGCATCGTCCGGATAGTCCTTGAGGCCCGGTGGCAACGCGAGCATCGACGCGAGATTCGGCAGCTGCGCGGCCGCGAGCCCATTGGCTTCGAGGTGAAGATCGAGCGTGATCGGATTACCGGCCTCGACCCGCAGCGACGGCGGCTGCCACGCGGCGGTGAGCGTCAGCGCCGCGGCGGGAAGCCATGGTCCGTTCCCCGCGGCCGCCGGCCGGGGACGCACCTCGAGCACGATCGGCGGACCCTGGACGCGAATCCGCTTGGTGGTGGTCATCATGCTGCCGAAGAATCGCGCGAACGGGTCACCGGAGAACGGGTCGTCGCGCTGCGGGACCGCCACTTCGCCATCGAGAACCGCGCCCGGGATCGTCACGGTCCCGCTGCGCTGCGCGAAGAACACGTAATGTCGCGTGACGACGTCGTAGGCTTGCCCATCGCGCACCGTGGACGAGTGTTCGTCACCGTCGAGCCGCTGCATCAGCACGTCGTCGTCGGTCGGGAAATCGAGCGTCGCCTGGTACAGCGGCTCAGCCGCGTACACGCGCACCGTGACGTCCACCGCCGCTTGCAGGTACGGCGTCTTGGTGTCGACGGTGGTGTCGACGAACACCGCTCGACCGGCGCCGGCCGCGGACCCGCTCGAACTCCCGCCCGACGCCGTCGCGCTGCCCGCGGCGGCCGACCCGCCGGCCGACGCGCCGCCGGTCGACGCGCCACCGGTCGACGCGCCGCCGACCTGCAGCACGAGCGGCGGGCTCGCTTCGCCGCCCCAGCGGATCGACGGCACCGTCAAGCGGCCCGCGAATTTCGGCGCGAGTTCGATCTGCGCCTGCGTCTGCGAGGAAATGCTGCCGTTGATGATCTGCAGGTTGCTGCTGGTACTGACCGACAGCACCGAGAAATCCTGCTTCAAGGGCGCGAGATCCGGTTGCGAGTCCGTCTGCCCGTCCCGCTGCAGGGTCAGCTGCACCGTTCCGCCGACGTTGGTCTGCGCGGCGTCGAGCCACGCGCGAACCGCCGCCTGCGCGGTGCCCACGACGAGGACGGTCCCCAGCAACACGACCCGCAGCGCCGATCTCATGGCCGCGATCCCTCTCGTTCCTGTTGCAGCAGGTGCTCGATCATGAATTTGCGACGCAAGAGTCCGCCCGGATCATCCGGAATCCATCGTAACCATTGATCGAGCGACAGGTTCTGCTCGGACTCCGGGTGTCGAGGCGAGCGTGTGCCGCCGGCGCCCTGCGGCGCTCGACCGAGCGCGAATTCGGCATCGCGACGCGCCTGCGCGGCCGCCGAGGCCGGCGATGCCGCGGATGCCGGCGACGCCGCGGATGCCGGGGTTGCGCCGGCCGGCGGCGAACCACCACTCCGCGACGCGCCGCCGCCGGCGGCTGAAGCGCTCTGGCCCTGCTGGCCCTGCTGACCCTGCTGGCCCTGCTGACCCTGCTGGCCCTGCTGACCCTGCTGGCCTTGCTGCCCGCTCTGGCCCTGCTGCCCCTGCTGGCCCTGCTGCCCGCTCTGGCCCTGCTGCCCGCTCTGGCCCTGCTGCCCGCTCTGGCCTCGCTGCCCCTTCTGGCCCTGCTGCCCGCTCTGCCCGTGGGCGGACGATTGCGGCTTCGCTGACGGCGGCTTGGCATGCCGCTGCGCCTTGAGTTGCTGCTCGACGATCGCCCGATTGTGCCGCGCATCGCGATACAGCCCGCTGCCGCGCGGCGCGGCGCGCAGCGCCGACGTGTATGCATCGACGGCCTCGGCGAGCTGGCCTGCGCGCGCGAGCGCGTTGCCACGATCGTACTCGGAGCGCGGGTCGGTGAACGGCTTCAGCTGCGCCGCCGCGGCCGCGTATTGCCGTGCGACACTCTCGGCATAGGCGCGTCGGCGTGGATCTCGAAACAGTCGGGCGGCTGCGACCGCGTCGCCGCGCCGCAGGAGTCGCTCCGCACGCTGGTCGGGCGTCGACCACAGATCCGCCCAGCCGAACGCATGGGCGGTACCCCCGATCAGCGCCGCGGCGAGCGCCAGCGTCGGCACGATCGCGTGCCGTCTCATAACCACCCCCGGCGCGCCAGCGTTGCTGCCACGAGCAGCAGCGGCAACAGCAGCCAGTAGCCTTCATTGCGCCACGCGGCGACCCGTGCGCCGGGGTCGATTCGTGCCTGCGCGAGCGGACTGCGTCCTGCGGCATCGAGGTGATCGATCAACCCTTGCACCGCATCCGCGGACCAGTACCGCCCGCCGCCGGTGGTCGCGAGCTGCTGCAGGCGATCGACGCGCAATTTCGAAAGCACGATCCGTCCGGCGGCATCGCGCGCGAAGCCGCTCCCGTCGGGCAGGGGAGCTCCCGCGACCGTGCCGACCCCGACCGCGTCCACCGTGGCGCCGAGCGCACGCAGCCGCTCGGCCGCGGCGAACGCCTGCGCCGGATCGTCGAAGCCATCGGCCAGCACGATCACGTG
>JAKBCG010000405.1 GCA_021808035.1 Pseudomonadota bacterium | reverse complement strand
TAGAGCACGCCCTTCGGCCGGCCGGTGGTGCCCGAGGTATAGCAGAGCGCGCTGGCGCTGCGCTCGTCGAAGCGCGGCCAGGCGTAATCGCCGTCTTCCGCCTCGAGCAGCGCATCGTAGGCGACGACGTCGATGCCGCTCGGCAGATCGACCCGCGGCAGGGCATGCGCGGCGCAGAGGAACACCACCGTGCGCAGCAGGCCGGTGGGAAGCCTGCCGGCGACGTCCGCGACCAATGGCGCGAAATCGACCTCAGCGAACAGCACGTGATCCTCGGCATGGCCGACGATGTAGGCGATATCGTCCGGTGCGAGGCGAGGGTTGACGGTGTTCACCACCGCTGCCGATCCCGAGATCGCAAAGTAGAGCTCCACGTGCCGATGGGTGTTCCACGCGAGCGTCGCGACCCGGTCGCCCGGCTGCACGCCCAGCCGCGCGAGCGCCTGGGCGAGCTTGCGGGCGCGCAGCTCGGTATCCCGATAGGTCTGGCGATGCACCCCTTCGGCGAGATGCGACACGATCTCGGCACGCGCATGATGGCGCGCCGCGTGGACGATGAAGTCCGAAATCATCATCTGTTCGTATTGCATCAGGCCGAGCATGAAGGTGTCCTTAGTCTTGTGGATCGCCCCTCAGACCACGCAAGGGGTTCCGGCGCCGTCCATGGTGAGGGTCACTCCAGTGACGTAGCTCGCCCGCCGCGACGCGAAGAACACGACGACATCGGCGATTTCCTCGGGCTCCGCCATCCGGCCGAGCGGGATCCGGGCGATCGCCTGCGCGCGGGCCTCATCCCGACCGATGCCCTCGAGACGCGCGGTGGAGGCGAGTCCCTCGTCGACGCGATCGGTGTCGGTCAGACCCGGATTGACACCGACGACGCGAATGCCGGCGCTCGCATAGCCCGTCGCCAACCCTGCCGTGGCCAGCATCAACGCAGCGTTGGCGGCGCCGCCGGCCAGATGCACTGGCGAGGCGATCTTGCCGCCGTTGCCGATCACGTTGACGATCACGCCCGCGCGACGAATCGCCATCCGCTTGACCGTCGGGTCGATGACGTTGAGATAGGGGAAGAACTTCGCGTCCATCGCGGCCCGCCAGTGCGTTGGCGTCAGTTCCGCCGGCGGCGTTCGCCGAGCAGCCCCGGCACAGTTGACGAGGATGTCGATGGGTCCGAGCCGTTCTTCGACCGCCTGCACCATCGCCGCCGCGGCAGCCGCGTCGGTCAGGTCGGCAGCGAACGTCAGACTCTCCGGAAGGATCTGTCGCGCGGCGGCAAGATTCGACTCGCTGCGGGAACAGATCGCAACTTGAGCCTTCTCGGCGGTGAACGCCCGGGCACAAGCCAGACCGATCCCCTTCGATCCGCCCGTGACCAGAACCCGCCTGCCTTCGAGTGACAGATCCATCGGATAGCCCTTCCAGGTGAACGAGGTCGCAGTTGCCAGCATCGACGGTCACGGCGTTTACGTAACCGGCAGCTCCAGCGCCGGCACGGTAACACAGGATTCTCAGGTCGCCTCATCCGGCGATGTGGCCGCCACCTTCAGCAGGAAGGCACTCTCGATCGACAGTACGCTCACTCCCAGCATCGTGGCCGAAACGATCGTGAGCGCGGTCGCGTATGCGCGACGACTGAATCTCACGTCGAGAATCGGGCCGAGCAGGAACGAATAGATCGTCGGCGAAACCACGATCGCCGTGGTCGATGCGATGACGGTTTCGGAAACGTGCCGCGCGGCCAACGCCTGCGGCAGGGACAATACGAGCCGGGCCGGCGCGGTGCCGCTCATATCGGGGCGCCGGAACGACGCCGATGGCGCACGGCGCGCACCGCCGCTGAAGGCATCGGGTCCCGGGCGAAGGGCTGCGCTGACATCCATGTCGCGCGATCGGAATCCGCGCTGAGGCGATTCCTGCATGCTCGGAGTGTACGGGAAGGCCCTACCGCGACGAAATCGCATCCGGAGCCGCTTGAAATTGGTAGCGGGGACGCGAGTTGGATTTCGAACACGATTGATTTCATTGATGTGGCGTTGCCGCAGGAGGTAGCGCATACCCGGTTCGAATGGTAGGGGCGCAGGGAGCGCACGATCGGGCAAGTGACTCTTCGCACGACCTGCAGCGACGAGTTGCGCCCCGAATCGACATGGCTATAATAGCCACATGGAAAAGGCCACAGTATCAAAACTGAAAGACCACTTGAGCGCATACCTGCGCAAGGTACGGGCGGGCAATCCCGTCGTCATCTACGATCGAGACGTGCCGATCGCACGAATGGAACGGATCGAGTCGACCGGCCGCGGCGCCGATCGCCTTGCGCTACTCGACGCGCAGGGCGTAATCCGCTCCCCCCGTCGCCCGTTGTCGGCAGCCAGGTTGCGAGCAACGCTCTCGAATCCGGTTCGCCGCACGGCCCACCTGGCGGATGCTCTGCGGCTCGACCGCGCCGAGGATCGCTGAGGCGGGAGGCCTTGTGAAGTTCTGGGATGCGTCCGCGATCATCCCGTTGCTGGCCGACGAGCCGACGCGGGCACAACTGCTCGAACTTCTCGAGGCCGATCCCGAGGTGCTCGCGTGGTG